>CANFNO010000393.1 GCA_947447845.1 Burkholderiales bacterium
ATGGCGGCCGGCATCATCAACGGTGCCGGGCACTACTGGGGTTATCGGAATTTTGAGGTGCCGGACGCCAGCACCAACATCAGCCCCTGGGGCATCCTCATTGCGGGTGAGGAGCTGCACAACAATCACCACACCTATCCCACTTCTGCCAAGTTGTCGGTCAAGCGCTATGAGTTCGACATTGGTTGGATGTATATCAGCCTGTTGCAGATGGCTGGTCTTGCTAGAGTAAAAAAGACGCCACCCAAAGCTGCCTATGGTGACATCCGCCCGGTGGCCGATGAAAAGACATTGGAAGCGTTGATCGCCAACCGCTACGAAATCATGGCCAGTTACGCCAAAGGCGTGCGCCAGGCAGCCCGTGACGAGTTCGAAGCCATGAAGGTGCGCAGTGCTGATGTCGCAATGTTCAAAGCTGCCAAGCGCTGGATGCACCGCGATCACGAAAAAGTGCCTGCTGCCGTAATCCCGGTGCTGGCCAAGGCATTGGCGGCGTCGCCGGTGCTGGACAAGATGGTGACGATGCGAGAAGAGTTACGTCAAATGTGGCTCAACACCCATGTCTCGCGTGATCAATTGACATTGGATTTGCAAGCATGGTGTCACCGGGCCGAAGAAAGTGGTATCGCCACTTTGCGTGAGTTCTCTATGCGGCTCAGGGCTGCGCGGATTTAGTTTCCACTCCAGAGATCAGGGCGCGCTGTCGTTGCTTTACCTCTGTCGGGCGGGGGATGGGGTATCGGCGCTGGCCTCATGGTGGGGTACCACAAATCGGCCAACGCCGACACCCCATCTCCCGCCGTTCATTGGGTCGCGGGGCATTGCAATACCGAACGCCAAACGCCAAACGCCAGTTGCCAGAAGTCAAATCCGAGCACCTAGCGCGTTACCTGTTACACAAGAAGTAATTTGACCAAACCGCGTGTTTGAGAGCGCCGGAGCACCCACATGTCGCGGGATGGATGGCATGGGCGGCTGACGATTTGTGGTACTCCACCATGAGGAAGCTGCCCATGCCATCCAGCCCGCAGCCCCAGAAGTAAAACCACCCCAGCCCGCAGCGCCATAAGCAAAGGCACCCCAACCCGCAGCCCCAGAAGTTAAGGCACCTCAGTCAATAACGCCAAAAGCAATATCACCAGACGCAAAAAAGCCCGCCAAAGCGGGCCTTCTCGTAGAACAAAGCAGAAGAATTATTTCAGCTTCATTTCCTTGTAGTCCACATGCTTGCGAGCTTTGGGATCAAATTTCTTGATCAGCATCTTCTCGGGCATGGTTTTCTTGTTCTTGCTGGTGGTGTAGAAGTGACCGGTGCCAGCTGTAGATTCAAGCTTGATTTTTTCGCGTCCGCCTTTGGTTGCCATGGTGCTACTCCTTAAGCTTGGCCACGTGCGCGCAGATCTGCGAGCACAACATCAATACCGTTTTTGTCGATCAAACGCAGACCTGCGTTCGAAATCCGCAAACGGATCCAACGGTTTTCTGATTCGACCCAGAAACGGCGGTATTGCAGGTTCGGCAAGAACCGGCGTTTGGTTTTGTTGTTGGCGTGGGAAACATTGTTTCCTACCATCGGGCCTTTACCCGTTACTTCGCATACGCGTGCCATGAGGACACTCCGATATATACGGCTATTACTGGCGATCAAAGCATCTTGCAGAGTGCAAAAACGCCCGATCTCGCTCTAGCCTCACCTCGCCAAGAAAAAGGGTGGCGGTAACCCTGATGCTGTTTCCAGCAAAGCCTGAGATTATAGCCAATTATTCCTGCTCTAAGAAACGCTGTGCGTCAAGGGCCGCCATGCACCCGGTTCCGGCACTGGTGATGGCCTGTCGATACACGTGGTCGGCCACATCACCGGCGGCAAAAACGCCGGGCACGCTGGTCATTGTGGCGAAGCCGTTCAGGCCACCCTTGGTGACCAAATAGCCTCCGTTCATCTCCAACTGGCCGTTGAAAATTTCGGAGTTGGGCGCGTGACCAATGGCGATAAAGCAGCCCTTGAGGGTCAGGTCTTCCGTGGAGCCATCGACTGTGCTTTTCAATCGGATACCGGTCACGCCAGACGCATCGCCCAGCACCTCGTCCAGGGTCGCAAAGGTTTTTAGTTCGATCTTGCCGGCGGCCACCTTGTCCATCAGTTTGTCGATCAGAATGGCCTCTGCCTTGAACTTGTCGCGGCGGTGCACCAAGTACACCTTGTTGGCGATATTGGAGAGATACAGCGCCTCTTCTACGGCTGTATTGCCGCCACCCACCACGCAGCAGACTTCTCCACGGTAGAAAAAGCCGTCGCACGTGGCGCAGCCGGAAACACCGCGACCCATGAATGCCGTCTCTGAGGGCAGTCCCAGGTACTTGGCTGAGGCGCCGGTTGCAAGAATCAGGGTGTCACAGGTGTAAGTATCGGTATCCCCTTTGAGGGTGAAAGGGCGCTTGCTCAGGTCCACTGCGTTGATGTGGTCGAACACGATCTCGGTCTTGAAGCGCTCGGCGTGCTCCAGAAAGCGTTGCATCAGTTCAGGGCCCTGTACGCCATGGACATCGGCTGGCCAGTTGTCTACTTCGGTGGTGGTCATGAGCTGGCCGCCTTGTGCGATACCGGTCACCAGCATGGGGCTGAGGTTGGCGCGTGCGGCGTAGATGGCGGCGGTATAGCCGGCCGGGCCTGAGCCCAAAATCAGGACTTTGGCGTGTTTGGATGTGGACATGGGATGCTTTCAGAGAAGAGTGGCGGCGGGTTTGGCAAGTGCGCTTGCCGCCCAAGGTTGCCATTGTAATTTGGTGCGCTTTGGCAGAGTGCAAGCCGGGTTAAGCCAAGTTGTGCAAACTTTGGCTTGGGTTAAGCTCTGAGGCACTGGTTTTTTTAAATGACTTACTCGCTCCATACGCTTCAATCTTCCACGCCGCGCACTGCGGCGGCACCGACAGGTATTGCCCGCTTCGCCAACGAAATGGCCTTGGTGGCAGGCTTTGTGCTGATCGCCATCTGGCTGATCGCCATGCTTAGCTATTCTCCGCAGGATGCGGCCTGGTCCACCTCCGGGACCGGAGCGGGACTGATTAACCGTGCCGGTCGAATGGGGGCCTGGGTCGCGGATATGAGCTACTTTTTACTGGGCTTCTCTGTCTGGTGGTGCCTGGCGGTGGCTTTGCGTCAGTGGTTGGCATTGTTGGCCTATCGCCTGCGCGGTGAGGAATTCGTGCCCGAAGCGCCACAGGCATCGGGTACGCATTCACCTTTGCTCTCGCAGCGCTGGACTTTCTGGTTGGGTTTGATTCTGCTTTTGTATAGCAGCGCGACGTTGGAGTGGACCCGCATGTACCGGTTTGAGTCCCTTTTGCCTGGACACAGCGGCGGTGTACTGGGTTACACCTTTGGGGCCTGGAGCGTGCGTTGGCTGGGTTTTTCCGGCTCTGGTCTGGTGGCCATTGTTCTGGGTCTGGTGGGGTGTTCACTGGTATTTCGCTTCTCCTGGATGCAGTTGGCCGAGCGCCTTGGGGCCTGGGCCTACTCCTTTATCGAGCAACAGCGCGAGAAGCGCGAGATGGCGCAAGATATGGAAATCGGTCAACAGGCCATGCGCGAGCGCGAAGAGGTGGTGTTTGAGGAGCGCGAAGAAATCATTCAACACCATGCCCCGGCCGTGATCATTGAGCAGGCGGCCCATATCGAGGTTCCGCAGAGCACGCGCGTCGCCAAGGAACGCCAGAAGCCCCTGTTTACCGAGATGCCTGACAGCAAGTTGCCGCAAGTTGCCTTGCTAGACGAAGCGCTGCTGCGTCAGGAAACGGTATCGCCAGACACACTGGAGATGACCAGTCGCATGATTGAAAAGCGCCTGAAGGACTTTGGCGTGGAGGCGCGCGTGGTGCTGGCACAACCCGGCCCCGTGATTACCCGCTACGAAATTGAACCGGCCACAGGCGTCAAGGGCTCTCAAATTGTGGGTCTGGCCAAGGATCTGGCACGTTCATTGAGTCTGGTTTCGATTCGTGTGGTGGAGACCATTCCCGGCAAAAATTACATGGCGCTGGAACTGCCCAA
>CANFNO010000394.1 GCA_947447845.1 Burkholderiales bacterium
TGCTCACCACGCGCACCCCGACATGAATGCCTCAGTTAGGCGCAGCATGGTGGATGTGACTGTGGCAGCCACGCCCTTGGTCAAGCAGGATGGCAGCAAGACAACTCTGGCTAAAGAACTTGACGGCAAGAAGCCCGTCATCCTGGCATTTATTTACACGTCCTGCACCACGGTTTGCCCGGTCACAAGCCAAATTTTGTCTCGCGCACAAGACCTGCTCGGTGCAGAAATGCAAAACGTGCGAATGCTGTCGATTTCTATCGACCCGGAATACGACACGCCTGAGCGACTGCTGGCTTACAGCAAAAAGTTTGGCGCTTCTGCGCAATGGCAACACTACACGGGCACGCTGGTTAACAGCGTAGCTGTCCAAAAAGCCTTTGGTGCCTACCGTGGTGACAAGATGAATCACGTTCCGCTGATGTTCATCAACGGCGGCGGCAAAAAGAACTGGGTGCAGCTTGAAGGCTTCCCCAGCGCAGAGCAGGTGCTAAAGGAATTCCGCGATCAGGTTAAGGGCTAATGTCATGAAACCCATCAATCGGAAAAGTCGCGGCTTCACGCTGCTGGAGTTGCTGGTGGTGATGGTCATCATTGGCCTGCTGGTGGGCTATGTAGCCCCGATGTATTTCAAACAGGTGGGCAAGTCTGAAGTGAAGGTGGCGCGTGCGCAGATTGAGTCCTTTGGCAAGGCGCTCGACCAGTACCGCCTCGACACCGGTCACTACCCGACGTCCGAGCAAGGTCTGGGTGCCCTGATTACCAAGCCAGCGGATGAAACGCGCTGGGATGGCCCGTATCTGAAAAAAGGCATTCCCACAGACCCCTGGGGTGCGCAGTACACCTACAAACGTCCGGGCACACATGGCGAGTTCGACATACTTTCTTTCGGAAAAGACGGTGTGCCAGGTGGCACGGGTGAAGACGCAGACATCGGTAGCTGGGAATAGCCTCGGGTAGCTTGCGCACCAACCGGCCATACCGCTTCCTATGCAATTCACCATCCGTTCGATTGACAGGGCAGCCGCCGTCAGCACCGTTACTTTGGACGCGGCCAGCAAAGAGCTGGCGTTGCAGACTGCCGCAGAGCGTGGGCTGCGCGTTTTGTCCATCACGGGAGGCGCTTCGATGGGCGTGCCTTCGATGCGCAAGCGCAAAAGTGATTTTCCGGTGGGGCAATTCAGCCAGGAATTGTTGACGTTGCTGAACGCGGGTCTTGCGCTGGTGGAGTCAATCGAGACACTGAACGAAAAAGAAACCCGCTCTGAGCGCAAAGACGTGCTGGGCAAGTTAGTGGCCGATCTCTTTCGCGGCAACTCATTGTCAAATGCGCTGGCGCAGTTCCCAGATACCTTCCCGCCCTTGTTCGTAGCCACGGTGCGCGCGAGCGAGAGAACCGGCGGCTTGCCCGAAGCTTTGGAAAAGTATGTGGCTTACCAAAGCCAGTTGGATACCGTCAAAAAGAAAATCGTCAGCGCCAGTATTTACCCGGTGCTGCTGATGGTGGCGGGCACCTTGGTGATTGCCTTTTTGCTGGGCTATGTGGTGCCCAAGTTTGCCAAGATTTTTGAAGATCTGGGGGGCGAGGTGCCCTGGATGTCCAAGCTGCTTATTCAGTGGGGACACTTTGCCCATGACTACGGATTGACGTTGTTGATCGCCATTGGCGTGTTGATCGTGGCGTTTGCCTTTTGGATCGCCAGGCCCGAAACACCCACCCGCATAGTAGAGACCTTGCAGAAAATCCCGGCCTTGGGAGAGCGGATTCGCATCTATCAACTGGCGCGCTTTTACCGTTCGCTGGGCATGCTTTTGCGCGGCGGTATGCCAGCGGTTGCCTCTCTGGAATTGGTATCCGATTTGCTGCCCGGCGCACTCAGCAAGCAACTGCGCACTGCCACCCAAATGATCCGCGAAGGCACCCCATTTTCGCAAGCCATGGAGAAGAATGGCCTGACCACTGCGGTTTCTGCACGTATGCTGCGTGTAGGGGAACGCACAGGACAAATGGGCGAAATGATGGAACGGATCGCGCTGTTTTATGACAGTGAAATCAGTCAATGGATTGACTGGTTCGTGAAGTTGTTTGAGCCGCTGCTGATGGCTTTCATCGGCTTGGTCATTGGCTTCATTGTGGTCGTGATGTATTTCCCGATCTTTGAACTGGCAGGAAGTATCCGATGAACGACAAAGTCAGCGCCTCCCCGTCCGAGTTTATGGGCCTGATGCGTCAGGCCCAAGACCAGGCGGCTGTGGAAAACCTGCCCATGGTGGAGCCACTGCAGCAGATCCTGGAACTGGACAATGCCCAGTTTTTGCATGCCTTGGGATTGCGCGTGGGCTTGCCAGTGGTCACCATGGCTGCCATCAACAACATGGTGGCGGCACTTGAAATCATGCCGTTCCGCGACATGCTGCGCCACGAGTGCCTGCTGTTGCGAGAAGAAGGTGGCGAACTGCTGCTGGTGTTGTCTGACCCGTTTGACCAGAAGCTGCGCCAATGGGCTGACGCCAATCTGGACTTTGAATACATCAAATGCCTGGCCCACCGCAGCGATATTTCGGCTTACCTGACGCGCCAGGAAAAAGGCCTGCGGGCCATGGAATCGCTGGAGTCGCAAGAGGATCGCGAAGCCGGCAGCACCAGCGCTGACGGATCGGTTGAAGAGCTGAGTTTCCGCGCCATCAGCGAAGACGCCAGCCCGGTTATCAAGTTCGTCAACTCGACTATTTTTGATGCGTTGCGCGCAGGCGCCAGCGATATTCACCTGGAGTCTGAAGGCTCCGGCATGGTTATCAAATACCGGGTCGACGGCGTGCTGAGCACGGTGGGCTCGGTGTCGACTTCCGACCTGGCCGAACAAACTATTTCGCGTATCAAGGTGATGTCGGAGTTGGACATTTCCGAGCGCCGGGTGCCGCAGGACGGACGCTTCCGCGTGAGCCTGCAAGGGCGCTTGATTGACTTGCGGGTGTCCATCATCCCGAGCATCCACGGCGAAGACGCGGTGTTGCGGATTCTGGACAAACAGTCGCTTTCCGACCAGATGAAGGGCTTGCAGCTCACGACACTGGGCTTTGATGAAGACGTGGCCGAAGTGCTGCGGCGTCTGGCATCCGAGCCCTACGGCATGATGCTGGTCACAGGCCCGACCGGTAGCGGCAAGACCACCACGCTGTATGCCGCAATCTCCGAGATCAACACGGGCTCCGAGAAAATCGTCACGATTGAAGACCCGGTGGAATATCAATTGCCCGGTGTGTTGCAAATTCCAGTGAATGAGAAGAAGGGCCTGACCTTCGCACGCGGTCTGCGCTCCATCTTGCGTCACGACCCGGACAAGATCATGGTGGGTGAAATCCGGGACTCCGAGACCGCCCAGATCGCTATCCAATCGGCTTTGACGGGGCACTTGGTATTTACCACGGTACACGCCAACAATGTGTTCGATGTGATCGGGCGCTTTATGCACATGGGCGTGGACATGTACAGCCTTGTGTCGGCGCTCAATGGTGTGCTGGCACAGCGTTTGTTGCGCGTGAACTGCAAGCACTGCGAGGATGTGGATCATCCGACGCCTGAGTTGCTGCATGCATCCGGTCTGACCGAAGATGAAGTCAAAGGCTGGAAGTTCCGCTCCGGCAGGGGCTGCGGCCACTGCCGTGGCAGCGGCTTCAAGGGCCGTAAAGCGATTGCCGAAATTCTAAATTTGAATGACGAAATCCGCGAGTTGATTATTGCGCGCGCACCGATTCGTCAATTGAAAAAAGCAGCCCAAGACAATGGAACCATGTTGCTCCGTGCATCAGCCTTGGCGCTGGTGCGCAAAGGTGAAACTACTTTAAGCGAGATCAATCGTGTCACTTTTATCGCCTGACACACTGTCGCTGTACATCACACCGGAACGTGTCCAGGCGGTCAAGACGGTGGGCCTGAGTCGGCGCGCGGTCGAAGTGCGCCAGCGCGAAGCTTCGGTACAGGCTGCAGACAACTGGCAGGGCCTGATCCGCGTGGTGGGCGAGTTGGCGCTGCAA
>CANFNO010000395.1 GCA_947447845.1 Burkholderiales bacterium
AGGCTGCTGCCGCTTTGGTGCAACTTGTCTTTGACCTCGCCCCACAGGGCCGATTTGCGCAATGCCCATTCGACACGTTCTTCCATGTCGGTGGTGTTGAGTTTCTCAAAGAGCTTCACCCCAAAGGCGATGTTGTCGAAGATCGACATGGGAAACGGCGTCGGCTTCTGGAACACCATGCCAACCTTGGCACGCAATAGGGCGACATCTTCTTTGCTGGTGAGCAGGTTCTCACCGTCCAGCAGGATCTGACCTTCGGCGCGCTGCTCGGGATACAACTCGAACATACGGTTAAACACGCGCAGCAGCGTGGACTTGCCGCAGCCGGACGGACCAATAAAGGCGGTCACCTTGTTTTCAGGGATCTCAAGGTTGATGCCCTTCAGGGCGTGAAACTTGCCGTAAAAGAAGTTCAGGTCCTTAACGGCAATCTTGGTTTTTTCGATGACGGGAGTAGCTGGCATGACGTGTTCTATTCTTTATAAAGGCTTAGTGTTTGGAACGGGTCAATACCCGGGCTGCGACGTTGAGTGCTAGCACTGCCAGCGTGATCAGGAAGACGCCGGCCCAGGCCAGCTTTTGCCAGTTTTCATAGGGACTCATCGCGAACTTGAAGATGGTCACGGGCAAGCTGGCCATCGGTTGGTTCAGGCTGGAGGTCCAGAATTGGTTGGAGAGCGCCGTAAACAGCAGGGGTGCGGTCTCGCCCGAGATACGCGCCACAGCCAGCAGAATGCCGGTGATGACACCCGTGCGGGCGGCCTTGAGCGTGATGCTCAAAATCACCTTCCACTTGGGCGCACCCAGGGCATAGGCGGCTTCGCGCAAACCTGGGGGAACCAGTTGCAACATGTTTTCAGTCGTGCGGATCACCACCGGAATGACGATCAAAGCAAGCGCTACGACACCTGCGATGGCTGAGAAGCTGTGTGCCGGGTGCACCACCACGGCATACACAAACAGGCCAATCACGATGCTGGGTGCCGACAACAAGATGTCGTTAACAAAACGTGTGATGCTTGCCAGCCAGCCTTTGGGCTCGAACTCGGCTAGGTAGATACCGGCCATCACACCGATGGGAGTGCCCACAAAAGTGGCCAGCATCACCATCAGAACGGAGCCATAAATCGCATTGGCCAAACCACCGTCTTCGTTCGGGCCGGGCGTCATTTGCGTGAGCGTGGCGATGGTCAGACCGGCAAAGCCCTGGCGAATCGTTTCAAACAGAATCCAGGCCAGCCAGAACAGCCCAAAGGCCATGGCCGACAGTGCCAACGTGGTGGCCAGGATATTGATGCGGTTGCGCTTGGCGAACATGGCCGCGCGCATGGCTTGCAGTTCAGGGGTGATCATGTTTTGGCTCCTTCACCCTTGCGCAACTGCGCAAGCAAAAGCTTGGAGAGAGTCAGAATGACAAAGGTAATGAAGAACAACACCAGCCCCAGGTACATCAGGGCGGCTTGGTGCAGTCCCTCACCGGCTTCGGCGAACTCGTTGGCCAGTGCCGAGGTAATACTGTTGGCAGCCTGGAACAGGCTGAGCGAATCGAGCTGGTTGAAATTGCCGATGACAAAGGTCACCGCCATGGTCTCGCCAATGGCGCGACCCAGGCCCAGCATGATGCCGCCAATGACACCGGTCTTGGTAAAGGGCAGCACGATTTTCGAGACCACTTCCCAGGTGGTGGCACCCAGTCCGTAAGCGGACTCTTTCAGCATCGGGGGCGTCACCTCAAACACATCACGCATCACCGCCGAGATGAACGGGATGATCATGATGGCCAGAATGATGCCGGCCGACAAAATGCCAATACCCACCGGCGGGCCGGAGACAAAAGCGCCCAGATAAGGCACACCGGCAAAGGCGGTTTGCAAAGGGGTTTGCACATACTCGGCCAGCACCGGGCCGAACACCAACAGGCCCCACATGCCGTACACGATGGAGGGGATGGCGGCTAGCAATTCAATGGCCGTACCCAGCGGGCGCTTTAGCCACGCAGGAGACAGCTCGGTCAAAAACAGCGCAATGCCGAAACTCACTGGCACTGCAATCAACAAGGCAATGATGGAGGTGGCCAACGTGCCGTAGATCATCACCAGGCCACCAAACTCTTCCTGCACCGGATCCCAGGCCGTACTGGTCAGGAAGCCGAAGCCGTATTTGGCAATCGCCGGCCAGGCGCTGATGGTCAGCGAGGTCAGGATCGCCAGCAACAAGCCCAGCGTAAAAATGGCGGCGCCTTTGGCAACGAACCCGAAGATGCGATCGGCCAATGGGCCGGAGCGGGCTCTTGGAGCGGGAGTTGGGGTCATGGTGCGCGCCTTTTTTTGTTCTGTCTGCGTGGCTGGGGAATCCCCATGCATAAGAGTCGATGACATGGGGATGCCCTTGCTTACTCAATTACTTGTAGGCAATGGCTTTGCCGGATGTGTCCTTGATCTCACCCCAGGACTTCTGGATCAGAGCGACAACCGTTGCAGGCAGGGGTACGTAGTCCAGATCAGCAGCGGTCTTGGCACCGTTGGTGTAGGCCCAGTTGAAGAACTTCAGCACTTCGGTTCCGTTGGCGGGCTTGTCCTGCTTGGCGTGCATCAGGATGAAGGTAGCGCCGCTGATAGGCCATGCGTCTTTGCCGGGCTGGTTGGTCAGGATCTGGAAGAAGGTCTTGTTCCAGTCAGCACCGGCCGCAGCGGCCTTGAAGGCGTCGTCTTCCGGCTTGACAAAAGCACCGGCCGAGTTTTGCATCACGGCGTAGTTCATCTTGTTTTGCTTGACGTAGGAATATTCCACGTAGCCGATGGAATTGGGCAGGCGGTTCACGAATGCGGACACGCCTTCGTTACCCTTGCCGCCAGCGCCCACGGGCCAGTTCACTGCCGTGCCCTCGCCGACCTTGGTCTTCCACTCGGGATTCACTTTGCTCAGGTAGTTGGTGAAGATGAAGGTGGTGCCAGAGCCATCGGCGCGGCGCACCGGAGCGATAGCCGTGTCAGGCAATGCCAGGGTGGGGTTCAGGGCCTTCAGGGCGGGGTCATTCCACTTGGCAATCTTGCCCAGGAAGATGTCGCCCAGCAGTTGGCCGTTGAGCTTGAGTTGTCCGGGCTCAATACCCTTGACGTTGATCACAGGCACCACGCCACCGATCACGGTGGGGAACTGGACTTGGTTCTTGGACTTAAGCACTTCGTCGGTCTGGGGCATGTCGGAGGCTCCAAAGTCAACCGTCTTGGAGTCAATCTGTTTGATACCGCCGCCAGAGCCGATGGACTGGTAGTTGACCTTCACGCCAGTGGCCTTGTTGTAATCAGAGGCCCATTTGGCGTAGATGGGAGCGGGGAAGCTGGCACCGGCGCCGGTGATTTCCTGGGCGCTGACTGCACCCGTGAAACTGAAGGTAGTTGCAGCGGCAAGCGCCAGCAGGGAATAGCTAAACGACGTTTTCATGAGTTGGCCTCGGTGGAAATTTAGTAACCCCTGCACTCTAAGAACTTTTTGTGACAACGATATGACAAGGCTTACCTTAGCACCTTGAAGCGGAAATTTCCTTTCTGTCATGCAAATACCCGCCAATTGACACATCTCTGTCACATAAGCTTTCTACGCTCTGGGCTTTTAACTGGAGTCACTTCGATGTCGAACCCCTTATTCGCCCTGAGCCGCCGCAGCCTGATTGCCAGTGCCGCCCTTTCCTTTGCCGCCCTGATTTCCGGTTGCGCCACTGTCAGTGCCCCGGTCAGCGTGACCGCGACGATTGCCAAAACGCCTTCGCTGAGCACCCTGAGTGGCCTGATCGCCAGCGCCGGTTTGAACGATGCACTCAACGCTGCCGGCCCATTCACCGTGTTTGCGCCTAGCAATGAAGCCTTCAAGGCTGTGCCTGCCAAGACCATGGAAGACCTGGCCAAGCACCCCGAGAAGCTCAAAGATGTGCTGACCTACCACGTGGTGGCTGGCAAATCCATGGCCGCTGATGTCAAGAACTCCAAGGTCACCAGCCTGAATGGCGCCCACCTGGAACTCTCCAAAGCCGGTG
>CANFNO010000396.1 GCA_947447845.1 Burkholderiales bacterium
ATAAACCAGGGCCAACTCAGCACCATGGCGTAGTGGTACACGTCCTGCAAATGGGCGCGTGGTAACCCATAGGTGTGGACCCGGGTCGAACCAAGGGTGACGGTGCGCGAGATCTTTTTTTTATGCGATGTCATGGCAGTTGGTTTCAAGCAGGAAGCGCGGATGCGGCAGCGGTTAGACCGTTTGATTATCGCCACCCCATTTGACTGCGCCGACCTGGGTGATATGCCCCTCCCATTTGGGGCTTTTCCCCCGCACGTGGCAAACAAGCACCCTCGGACTGGACGTGCCCAAGAAAAATTCTTATGTAAATCAATGACTTGGAAGCATTTGATGGGTGCTGCTGGCTTGGCATGCTCCGTGCGAAGTGATGACACCTAGACACTTTTTTTTGAGAGGGAGGCAGCATGAACGTCAAACGCCTGGATGGACGCCAATTGAACTATTGGGTCGCCAAATCGGCCGGCTTGAAACTCTCGGCAGACTATCAACTGCCCGGCACGCCACACGATCCGGATAGCGGCATCTGGCACCCCCATACGTACAACCCGGCCAATGATTGGTCTCAGGCCGGCTCCATTTTGTCCAGTGAGTGGTTCACTATCGAGGATGCCTTGGTGGAGTGGTTTGGTCTGCAGTGGCCGCACATTCCCGCCATCTCCGAGAATCCTCTCAAGTGGTTTATGCGCGCCTATGTGGCGACGCAATATGGCGATGAGGTGGAGGATGCCTCCCTTTTTGACTTCGCATTTGCGCAAGAGTCGGAGGCCGCGGCACCGCACGCCGTGGCTCAACAGGCGGCGGGTAAATCCAAGGTGTCGGGATGGTTCCGGCAGAAAAGCTGGTAAAACACGAGAAAGGATTTTCCCCTCCCAAAATACATGGCAACCCAGGCAGTCAAATTACCGCTTAATCTTCGCCGCCGTTTTGCACTGAGTAGCCTGGGGGTGATTGCCATCATTGCGATGAGCCTGGGCTGGCTGATGTCGCACATACTGACTGAGCGCATGTTGCAGCGCGAAGGCGAAGTCAGCATGGACTTCATTCAGAACCTCCTGATCACCGATCAATCCGCGCTGTACCTCTCCAACCCGCAAGACCCGGACAACGAAAAGCGTTTTCTGGCCTCCATGGCGCACATCGCCAGCATGCGCGAACCTGTGCGTGCCAATGCCTACCAGACAGATGGCACGGTGGTGTGGTCCACCGACCAGGCATTGATCGGACAGCGCTTTACCGTCAATGACGAACTAGACGACGCACTCGCGGGCCGGTTGGTGGTGCACAGCGGCCAACTGGACGCGAACGGCCCGATCAAGGGCGAGCACGTGGGTCTGGCCCAACGCACCAGCTTTTATGTGGAAAGCTACATCCCGATTTTTGATCCGCAGTCTCACAAAGTGGTGGGTGTGATGGAGCTCTACAAAGTGCCAGTGCAACTCAATGCAGCCATACAGGAAGCGCTGATTCTGCTTTGGCTGGCCTGTGCGGCAAGCGCCCTGGGCCTGTTTGTGACGCTGTATTGGACCGTGGCGCGTGCCGATCGCGTGATGCGCCAGCAGCAGGCGCGCTTGGCCGAGGCCCAGACCCTGTCCACCGCCATCGAGTTGGCGCGTGCTGTGGCACACAACCTGCGCAATCCACTGGCATCGATCCGCGTGGCGGCTGAGATGCTGCAAACCGGCGAGGGGGTGACCGCAGATCAAACCGAACATTGCGTCGACATCACTGCGTCGGTGGACCGTGCCGACCGTTGGATTACCGAACTGGTGCGCGTCTCGCAGGCCTCGGCTCTGGTGTCTGAGGTGGTGCTGCCATCGCCCGTGATTCGCGCCTGTCTGGAAGAGTTGGCCCCCGAGATGAACCGCCGCGGTATCCATTGGACGGTCGAGCCCGAAGAGGCGCCCGGCATACAGGCGCACACCGCCATGCTCCGGCAAATACTGATCAGCATCCTGGCCAATGCCACCGATGCCATGCCGGAAGGTGGCGAAATTGCCGTGCGCTGGAGCCGCAACGCGCGCATGCTCAATCTGCAAATCATAGACAGCGGCCCGGGCATAAAAGAGGACGTGCGCCAGGCGCTTTTTCGTCCCTTCTTCAGCACCAAAAGTGGGGGGCTTGGCATTGGCCTGGCTTTGGTCAAACGCATGGTCGAGCAATGGGGCGGGCGCATCGCCCTCACCGCGGCCCCCGTAAAGGGCACCTGCGTCGAGCTCATGCTGCCTCTGGCTTCGCATGCCGCTGCCACAGAAAAGGCGTTTTGAATGGCCACGCTCCTGATCATTGAAGATGAGTTGGTGCTGGCAAAGAACATGGCCAGGTTTTTCGAGAAGGCTGGTTATCTGGTGGAGGTGTCGCACGACGGACTGAACGGCGTGCAAACCGCGCTGCGTATTCAGCCGGATGTGGTGATTGTTGATTTCCAGTTGCCCGGCATGGACGGTTTGGAGGTGATTCGCGCACTGCGCAAGCAGGACGATCCGCCGCGGATCGTGATGGTCACTGGTCACGCCAGTGTGACCCTGGCGGTTGAGGCCATGAAGGCGGGCTCCATGGATTTGTTGACCAAGCCGGTGACGCTGCAAAGCCTGAAGGAAGTGGTGGAGCGCGCGCTGGCCGAGCGCGGTGAGCGCCGCGCGCTGGACTACTACCGCCAGCGTGATGCGCAGAGCGCCAGCTTGAACGCGTTAGTGGGCGAGTCGCAGGCCATGCAAAGTCTGCGTGAGCTGATTCGCAATATCTCGGGCATTGAGCCGGCCGATCTGTCACCCGCCGCGCCGATTCTGATTTTGGGTGAAACCGGCACCGGCAAGGAGTTGGTAGCCAAAGCCTGCCACCAGACCGGGCCGCGCGCCAAGGCGCCGTTTATGGAGGTCAACTGCGCGGCCTTGCCGACGCACTTGATTGAGGGTGAACTTTTTGGCTTTGAAAAGGGCGCTTTTACCGACGCCCATGCGCGAAAAGTCGGGCTGATTGAAGCGGCTGATGGCGGCACCTTGTTTCTGGACGAAATCGGCGAGTTGGACCTGGGCCTGCAAGCCAAATTGCTGCGCGTGCTGGAGAATCTGCGCGTGCGCCGCCTGGGCGCCCTGACCGACCGGCAGGTGAATGTGCGCATCGTGGCGGCCACCAACCGCGACCTGGATGCTCAGGTGCGCGAAGGGCGCTTCCGTGCCGACCTGATGTACCGGCTCAAGGTTTTTCAGATTCAAATTCCGCCACTTCGCGCGCGCGCCGAAGATATCCCGGTGTTGGCCGCCCACTTTTTGGCACAACTGGCCAACCGCTATGCGCGCCGGGAGCTAGTCATCGGCGATGACGCCATGGCTGCCTTGCAGGCGCACGACTGGCCGGGCAATGTGCGTGAACTGCGCAACGTGCTGGAACGCGCGGTGTTGTTAAAGCACGGCGGTGTACTCGGTGCGGAGGATCTGATGCTGGTAAGTCAACCCCGGCCTGCTGTGCCCGCCGCAGGTGCGCAAGCCGCGAATGCAACAGCCATACCGGTATCGCTGGACGCGCTGGAGCGCGAGCACCTGCAGAAGGCGCTGGCCCAATGCGGTGGCAATGTCACGCAAGCGGCCAAGGTTTTGGGGGTCAGCCGCGACACACTGCGCTACCGCATGGAGCGACACGGGCTGCAGCGTTGAGAGCAATCATGACCCGACCCATCTCAAACCTGTCTGTGCTGCTCGGCTCCATGGAACCGAAACTCCATGATGGTGTTTACGTCTACTGCGTCGCACCGCACGGCAGCGATGTTGCCGGACTGTCCCCGGTGGCCACCATTTCTGAATCCGAGGGATTGACCCTGGTCCTTCCGGAGGAACAGGCAATCGGTGCCGGTTTGCGTGTGCTGTTCCGCGCTGCGTGGATCACGCTGATGGTCCATTCGGACCTTGAGGCAGTCGGTCTTACCGCTGCCTTCGCCCATGCGCTGGGGCAGGCGGGCATCAGTTGCAATGTGGTCGCAGGTGCCTACCACGACCACATCTTTGTTCCCTTTGAGCAAGCCCAGCTTGCGATGGA
>CANFNO010000397.1 GCA_947447845.1 Burkholderiales bacterium
CAAAGTTGAGCGCAAACTCGTCAATCCCCTTGCCCTGAAACTGGCAGGGTCCATCAGTCTGGCGGTACCTTGTCTTGGCAGCATAGTTGCCATCGGCCGGTACTTGTCCTGCGCACCAACTTGCGTCCTGCGCTGCGACCTGCATGGACTGCAACCAAGCGTGTTCGTGGCCTTGAACCACCCAAAGTGTGTTGTGTTCCATGTCTTTACGCGCCACAAACCAAGGCTGGTGCTCGCCGCCGCCCCGCTGCGCACCCTTGGCCTTGAGTCCGCCAATACCCAGGCCCTGGCGCTGGCCGAGGGTGTAGAAAGACAGGCCCACGTGTTCGCCAATCGTGTGGCCCTTGGGGTTTTTGATCGGTCCCGGCTCCTTGGAAATGTACCGATTCAAAAATTCGCGAAATGGTCGTTCGCCAATGAAGCAGATGCCGGTGGAGTCCTTCTTTTTGGCATTGGGAAGTTGCATCTCCGCTGCAATCCGGCGCACCTCGGTCTTGTGCAACTCACCGACCGGGAACAGAGTCTTGGATAGTTGAGCCTGATTCAGGCGATGCAAAAAGTAACTTTGGTCTTTGGACGCGTCCAGGCCCTTGAGCAGTTCGTGCAATCCGGTGACCGGATTCTGTCGCACACGTGCATAGTGGCCAGTGGCAATCTTGTCGGCACCCAAGCGCATGGCGTGGTCAAGGAAGGCTTTGAACTTGATTTCGGCATTGCACAGAATGTCCGGGTTGGGCGTGCGCCCCGCCTGGTATTCGCGCAGGAACTCGGCAAACACGCGGTCTTTGTAATCCGCGGCAAAGTTGACGTGCTCGATCTCGATCCCAATGACGTCGGCCACGGCTGCGGCATCCACAAAGTCGATGTTGGACGAGCAATATTCACTGTCGTCATCGTCTTCCCAGTTTTTCATGAAAATGCCGATGACCTCATGGCCCTGCTGTTTGAGAAGATGGGCGGTGACCGCAGAGTCCACCCCGCCGCTTAATCCGACGACGATTCGTTGTTTGAACATGAACCGATTTTAGGTGCGCGGCTGAAATGCCTGCACCGAGGGGTGGGTGTGGATCAATTCCAGACCAAAGCGCTGACCCGCCAGATAGTCTTCCATGCATTGCAATACCAACGGGCTGCGAAGACGGTGTGTGTTTGCCCGGATTTCATCTGCGGTGAGCCACAGCGTGCCAACGATACCGGTATCTAGCGTGCGTAGCGCGTCTCGCGCGCCCAGGCTGCCGCAAAAGGCAAAGCGTAAATAGGTAATGTCGTCCATGGCAGGCCCGATCTGGTCTGGCAGTGAGCGCTGGAAGCGCGCCAGATACACACCAATCAAAGCCTGTGGCGTGAATTGGTACGCCGTCTCTTCCAAGGTCTCGCGGGCACAGGCCTCTGCAGGCGATTCACCCGGATCCAGGTGTCCGGCCGGGTTGTTCAGACGCAATCCTTCAGGTGTGTGTTCTTCCACAAGCAAAAAGCGTCCCGATTCTTCGATCACGGCGGCCACCGTGACACTGGGTTTCCAGCGTGTATTCATACTTCCATTGTGAGGGAGATTCTCAATACTTTGAGGCAAGTCATTGTTAGAGGGGTCTGGAATCACGGCATTTTCAGTTAAGCTCATGGCCGCAGTCGTTCAGCTCTGCTGGCCGGGGATGAGTTACTGCACAGACTGTTTCCAAAATATTATTGAGGAGTCGCTTCATGCAGACTGGCGTAGTAACTGGGGCAATTTCGGGTGATGCCGCTGCCCCCGCGAACACTCAAACAGCGCAACGCATCGGCGTGCCGCGCGAAGTCTTTCCTGGTGAAAAACGTGTGGCCACAGTGCCCGAAGTCGTTGAGAAACTCATCAAGCTCGGCTTTTCCGTCGCAATTGAATCCGGTGCAGGTGATGCCGCCAACTTAGGCGACGACGCATATCGCGCAGCAGGCGCAACCGTGGTTGACAGCGCAGCGCAACTTTGGAGCAGTTCGGACATCGTTTTCAAAGTCCGCCCACCGACATCCGATGAAGTGGCGGCGATGCATGAAGGACAGACGCTGATCGGTTTCATCTGGCCGGCGCAAAACCCCGAATTAATGCAGCAACTCACCGCGAAAAAGGCGACAGTTCTAGCCATCGACGCGCTGCCCCGCACTCTGAGTCGTGCCCAGAAGATGGATGCGTTGACTTCTCAAGCCGGTGTCGCCGGTTACCGTGCCGTGATCGAAGCGGCTAACGCCTTCGGCCGGTTCTTCAACGGACAGATCACTGCTGCGGGCAAGGTTCCGCCAGCCAAGGTTTTCATCGCCGGTGCCGGTGTGGCCGGCCTTGCGGCAATCGGCACTGCCGCTGGTTTGGGCGCCATTGTGCGGGCCAACGACACGCGTGCCGAAGTGGCCGATCAGGTTGTGTCACTAGGCGGCGAATTCGTCAAGGTTGATTACGAGGAAGAAGGCTCTGGCGGTGGTGGCTATGCCAAAGTGATGAGCGAGGGCTTTCAACAGGCCCAACGCGAGATGTACGCCAAGCAGGCCAAGGAGGTGGACATCATCATCACCACCGCGCTGATCCCCGGCAAACCTGCGCCCAAGCTCATCACCGCAGAAATGGTCAAGAGCATGAAGCCCGGCAGCGTGATTGTTGACATGGCCGCCGAGCAGGGTGGTAACTGCGAGCTGACAGAGCCCGGTCAGGCCGTGGTGAAACACGGCGTGACCATCGTCGGTTACACCGACCTGGTGTCGCGTTTGTCACGGCAATCGTCGACGCTTTATTCCACCAACCTCTTTCGCCTCACAGAAGAGTTGTGCAAGACCAAGGACGGCATCGCCAACGTCAACATGGAAGACGATGCGATCCGTGGCCTGACAGTCACAAAGGATGGCGCCATTACGTGGCCAGCGCCTGCTCTGAAGGCCGCTGCGGCACCTGCTGCGGCCAAGCCGGCGGCGGCACCTGCCGCGAAAAAGGCGCATGGGCACGGCGCACCTAGCGAGCCTATGGCGGGCAATAAGCTGGCCATGATGTTCGGCGTGTCGGCAGCATTATTTTGGTATGTTGGCGCGAACGCGCCGCAAGCTTTCCTGGCGCACTTCACAGTGTTTGTGCTCGCCTGCTTCGTGGGCTACATGGTGGTGTGGAACGTCAAACCGGCGCTGCATACACCGCTTATGAGCGTGACCAACGCCATCAGCAGCATCATCGCCATCGGCGCATTGGTGCAGATCGCACCTCCGCTGGTGGTGGGCGCTGCAGGTCGGCCAGACGACTGGATTCGCTGGTTGGCGGCGGCAGGCATCGTGCTTACCTCCATCAATATGTTCGGCGGCTTCGCCGTGACCCAGCGCATGCTGGCCATGTTCCGCAAATAAAGGAGACGACTAATGTCTGCAAGTTTGGCAACCGTCTCCTATATCGGAGCAACGATTCTTTTCATTCTCAGCCTGGGCGGCTTGTCCAACCAGGAGTCCTCACGCCGAGGCAATCTGTTCGGCATGATCGGTATGACCATCGCCGTGTTGGCCACCGTGTTCGGCCCGCAAGTCGGAGCCGCGGGCATCCCCTGGATCATCGGCGCCATGGTCGTGGGTGGTGCCATCGGTCTTTATGCGGCGCGCACCGTGCAGATGACGCAGATGCCTGAATTGGTTGCGCTGATGCATAGCATGGTGGGTTTGGCAGCGATGTTGGTCGGATTTGCTACCTTCATCGACCCGGAAGCAGCGAAGGAATTTACCGGCGCTGCCAAGTCGATCCACGAGATGGAGATTTACATCGGCATCCTGATTGGAGCCGTAACCTTCTCGGGCTCCATCATTGCTTTTGGCAAGCTTTCGGGTCGCATTGGTGGCAACCCGATGTTGCTGCCAGGACGTCACTGGATGAACCTGGCTGGTCTGTTGGTGGTGATTTATTTCGGTGGCGCGTTCCTTAACTCGCACACCATTGCAGAGGCCATGTTGCCGGTGATCGTGATGACCGTGATTGCCTTGTTGTTCGGTATTCACATGGTGATGGCTATCGGTGG
>CANFNO010000398.1 GCA_947447845.1 Burkholderiales bacterium
CCGGCACGTAGCACCCGCTCCAGCCGACCGGGCGAGGTGTGGCCGGGCAGGATGGGCAGTGGATAACCCGGGACTGGTTCGTCGTCGAATTTCATGGTGCTTTGGGCGTGGTGCTGTTGCTGGTACTGGTGACGGGGGCTGCGGCCTTTGCAGCAGGAGTGGCAGCAGGCTTGGGCGGTGGCGGGTTGCGGTCACGCGCCACTCTGAGCCAGGACGAGCGGCCTTCCAGTCGGCGGTCCACCGGAAGTTGCACGATGCGGATGGCCTTTTTGCCTTCAACCATGCGCTCGCTTCCGTTGAAAGCCTCCACCCAGACGCAGCGCATTTCAGGTTTGACTTCGCAGTTGCCGTTGGCGCGCACGCCTCCACAAGGGCCATTGCGAATGTTCTTCGGGCAGTTCATGGAGCACGACATGCCGGTAGAACTCAGGGCGCATTGGCCGCACATCTTGCAGTCAAACAAAAAGCCCTTGGCAATTTTCTCAAAGGCGGCCACCGGCTTCTCTACACGTTCGTATCCAATCCAGTTCCAGACCGGATGCAGGGCAACAAAGGCCTTTTCGAAGGCTTGGTAAAAAATCTCCATGCCCCGGGCATGTCGAACCGACCAGCGACGCACCGCGTACATGTCAGGCTTCTCCGTTGGTGTCCGTGGCGGCCTCTACAGGGGCTGCGGCCACGATGGTTTCGTCCACGCCGTGGGCGCGGATCAGGCGAAGCAGGTCTTCGTCCGAATACTGGGCTTCGATTTTTGCTGCTTCAGCATCGGCCTCAGCTTGCATGTCATCGCTGCAGGCGCGTGGCTCGCTGCGTTTCCAGTCGGCCAGATAGTCGGCAGAGCCGGACTTGCCAGCGCGCATGGCGGCGCGATCTACCGCCTCCTGGAAGCGGTGCGAGAGCTGCACTTTGCCAGTCTCACGGCCCTTCTTCACCACCACTTGGGCGGGGATGTCGCGCCAGGAAATTACGATCAGTTTTGCCATGTAATGATGCTCTCTGTCATGGTTGATGTTGCCAATGTGTGGGCACGTTCCAGGCTGGAAGCCAGCTCGCCGTAGCCGGTGATGTGGGTTTCAAACTCCAGCCCCAGGCGCTGTGCAGCAGCTCGCCCGGCGGCCATTTTTTCTTCCGATGGGACTTGCGCCAGATAGGTCAGCTTCTTGTAGTGGCCGAAATACATCGGCAGCAACTCCGGATGCTTGTCGATTCCCAGGCCATGGATGATCAGGCGCTCGAAGTGCTGTAGCAAAAAATCGGTCAGGTAAAACGTACCCAACTCGGCCTCCGCCAGCTCGGCAAACTGCGCGCTTCCAGCAAAAAACTCGTAGCAATGGGAGCCAGGAATGCGCTCCACGCCTTCTTCGGCCAGCACCGCGTCCAGCAAACCGCCTGTGCCGCAGTCGGCATAGGCCACAAAAATGGAGGTGAAGCGGCCACGAGCCGCCTGGATCTTGGCGCGCACGGCGGCGGGTATCTTCTCGGGGCGGTTGTGCAATTCGGCAGGCAGGCATTGCACCACCAGGTGCGGCCAGTTGTTGAGCGTGCGCAGTGCGACGATTTCTCGCGCAAGTGCGCCACAGGCAATGATCAAGCTGGCTGGCTGGGCACCCATGGCTTCTACGGGCCTCAAACGAACACGGGGTGCCAGCTTTGGCGTGTCGCCTAGGCTGCAGCAGCTGCGCGGCGTGCGGCGATCAGCGTCTTGGCGGTTTCGACCGCAATGCCGGCATCGCGGCAATAGGCGTCAGCGCCCACGGCCTTGCCAAACTCTTCATTCAGCGGTGCGCCACCGACCAGCACGATGTAGTCGTTGCGGATGCCCTTTTCCTTCAGGGTATCGATCACAACCTTCATGTAAGGCATGGTCGTGGTCAGCAAGGCGGACAGGCCCAGGATGTCGGGCTTGTGCTCTTCAATCGCAGCCAGGTATTTTTCGACGGGGTTGTTGATGCCCAGATCGATCACCTCAAAGCCAGCGCCTTCCATCATCATGCCGACCAGGTTTTTGCCGATGTCATGGATGTCACCCTTGACGGTGCCGATCACCATCTTGCCGATGGGCTCGACCCCGGTTTCGGCCAGCAGGGGGCGCAGGATTTCCATGCCGCCCTTCATGGCGTTGGCCGCCAGCAGCACTTCGGGCACGAACAGAATGCCGTCGCGGAAGTCCACGCCGACGATGCGCATGCCTTCAACCAGAGCGTCGTCCAGCACGCGGGCTGCTGTCCAGCCGCGGCCCAGCAGGATGTTGGTGGCTTCCACGACTTCTTCGCGCAGGCCGTTGTACAAATCGTCATGGACTTGCTCTGTCAACTCCTCGTCGTTCAAGGTGTTCAGATCCAGATCGTCTTCAAATTCATTGGCCACCGCTAACTCCTGGTAAAAAAGATGCTCCAGACCCTGAGAGCAAGGCTGGAACTTGTTGAAAATGGTACGAGCCGCGTCTTGTGTGGGCTGACACAATAGCGACTTTCGATTGTCGTCACACGACAGGAGGATTGTCGCGCAAATGCGCTGGTCGCTAGAGTCGAAAACGCCGTCGCTGCAAGATAATTCGCACTGCCGCCAATCCCTAAACTGCCGACGTGGCAGCACATTGCGCGCCCCAAAAAACCGTTCGATAACCTCCGGAGCCCTATTCCCATGACCGTTCATCTTGAAGGCAAGCCCCATTACATTCTCACGGCCACCTGCGACAGCCGCATGGGTACCGTGGCCCGCGTTTCGGGCTTTCTGGCCTCGCGCACCTGCTACATCACCGACATGCAGCAATTCGATGACGTGATCACCGGGCGCTTCTTTACCCGTATCAGTTTTTACGGCAATCCCGGTAGCACACCCGAACTGGAAGAGTTGCGCACGCAGTTCCAGGAAGTGGCCACGCTGGAGGTGATGGAGTGGTCGATTGTGGATGCCGAGAAGAAGCAGCGGGTGATGATTCTGGTGTCCAAGTTCGACCATTGCCTGGTGGATTTGCTGTATCGCAACCGCACAGGCGAACTGAAAATGGACATCACCGCCGTGGTCTCCAATCACCCCGATCTGCGTTCATTGGTGGAGGCACAGGGCCTGCGTTACGTGCATATCCCGGTGACCGCGGAGACCAAGGCGGCGCAGGAAAACAAGCTGATGGACTTGGTGCACGAGACACAAAGCGAGCTGGTGGTACTTGCGCGCTACATGCAGGTGCTGTCAGACGATTTGTGCCGCCGTTTGCGCGGCCAGGCGATCAATATCCACCACTCGTTTTTGCCTGGCTTCAAAGGCGCCAAGCCATATCACCAGGCGCATGCGCGTGGGGTCAAGTTGACCGGTGCTACTGCCCACTATGTGACGGCCGATTTGGATGAGGGCCCGATCATCGAGCAAGTTGTGCAGCGGGTGGATCACACCTACACGCCGGAGAAGCTGGCTGCTGCGGGACGGGATTCTGAGTGCCGGGCGCTGGCAACTGCGGTGCGGTTGCATGTGGAACATAGGGTGTTTTTGAATGACTCTAAGACGGTGATTTTTGGCTGAGTTCTTTCACTCAGTTATTTCTACTCCCCTACCTTTTTTACTCCCCCATCCCCCAACCCCTTACCCCCCGTCGGGGTAAGGGGAGCTTTAAGGCGGACAGCCGATTTGAGCTTGCCCTTGTTTAACGTATCCCTTAGCAGAGACCGTTAAGCAGACTTTCTTGCCTGGGCTGCCAGCCAGTTTTTCTCATACTTCATCGGGCTCACATAACCCAGCGTCGAATGCAGGCGTGTAGCGTTGTAGAACGCCAGCCAGTCCATGACCTCGGATTGTGCAGCCTGACGCGTCGCAAACCGTCTGCCATGCGTACGAGCCCGTTTGAGTGAACCCCACAAACTCTCCGTGGGTGCATTATCCCAACAGTCCGCCTTGCGGCTCATGGAACTGTGCATGCCATAGGCCCGCAAAGCGTCCTGAAACTCCTTGCTGCAATACTGGCTTCCCCTGTCCGAATGCACGATCAGGCCCACCTGCGGTCGACGTCTGA
>CANFNO010000399.1 GCA_947447845.1 Burkholderiales bacterium
CTCACGCTACCGTCCACCGGGTCGGTGTACGAAAAGTCATCGGCCAGGGCAATTGCGCAGCCGGCCACCGTGGTGCCAGGCAAGTTGGCAAGCGAAGCACGCAGACCGGCCATCAAGTTGTCCGCCTTGTCCGTGGGAATGGCTTCATAGTCATGGCGCGAGTAGACGCAGCGTCCATGCGCGGTCCACAACTCGCGCACCAGGGTCTCCACCGATTTGCCACTTGCGGCCACCAGATTGATCCAGAACAGCACGGCCCACAGGCCGTCTTTTTCGCGTACGTGGTCAGAGCCGGTTCCGTAACTTTCTTCGCCGCACAGCGTGACTTTGCCAGCGTCGAGCAGATTGCCGAAGAATTTCCATCCGGTGGGGGTCTCATAGCAGGGTATGCCCAGTGCTTTGGCGACGCGGTCTGCTGCGGTGGACGTGGGCATGGAGCGCGCCACACCGGCCAGACCGCGGGCGTAACCAGGCACCAGTTTGGCGTGAGCCGCAAGCACGGCCAGGCTGTCCGAAGGGGAGACCACAAAATTGCGACCGACGACCATATTGCGGTCGGCATCGCCATCGGACGCGGCCCCCATGTCGGGCGCATCGGCTGCAAACATGTGGGCAATCAGGTCTTCGGCGTTGACCGGATTCGGGTCAGGATGCAAACCACCAAAGTCTTCCAGCGGCACCGCGTTTACTACGGTGCCAGCGGGTGCGCCGAGTTCGCCTTCCAATAGTGCCCGGGCATAGGGGCCGCCGACAGCATTCATGGCGTCATAGCGCAAGCGAAAGCCACTGGCAAAGAGTTTGCGGATAGCCTCGAAATCAAACAGCGTTCGCATCAGTTCCGCATAGGTCGCCACCGGGTCGATTACCGTGACTTGCATGCCATCCAGAAGGGTGTCCCCCAGAACATCCAGCGCAATGTCAGCGCTGTCACTGATGCGGATTTCCGTCAATTCCTTGGAGCGCGCAAAGACTGCCTCGGTCACCTTCTCGGGTGCCGGGCCGCCGTTGCCGATGTTGTATTTGATGCCGAAGTCACCATCCGGTCCGCCGGGGTTATGGCTGGCAGACAGCACGATTCCGCCACTGGCAGCATAGGCGCGAATCACCGCGCTAACAGCGGGCGTGGACAGAATTCCGCCCTGGCCCACCAGTACCCGGGCATAGCCCTTCGCTGCAGCCATGCGCAAAATGGTTTGCACCGCAACGCGGTTGTAATAGCGGCCATCGCCACCGAGTACCAGGGTCAAGCCTGTAGCGTCGGGTAGCACGTCAAAGAGGGCCTGGACAAAGTTTTCAAGATAGTTCTTCTGGGCGAAGACGGTGACCTTCTTGCGCAACCCTGAGGTGCCGGGGCGCTGGTCGTTAAACGGGGTGGTGGGCAGTGTCTGAATCGGCATGGGCGCTGGTTCTCAGGGTTGACGAGATGCGATGAATAAAGGGTGGCTGCTGGCAAGCCATAGGCAGCCAGCGGGTATGGTCGCCACTGCGGCCATTGCCTGATCTGTGACCGTGCCCGAGTGGGTGTCGATATGCAGCACCCAGTTTCCGGTCGGCAATCGAAATTGCACAGGCGCGTCAGATGCGTTGATCAGAAGCAGGCAGGTCGCGTTGTGGTCCTCAGGGTTTGTCTGTTCGATACGCAATTGAAGCGTCAGGGCACGTTGGCGGCCATCGTTCCAAGCCTCGTGCGTGAGTGAACTGCCGTCTGGCATGGACCAGTTTGCCGCCACAGTTCCGGCAGGGCCACCAGCCTGCCACCAGGAACGGGCCTGCAAGACCTGGCGCGCACTGCGAGCTTTCAGCAAGGCAGACACAAAGCGGCTCAGTTCGAGGTCGGCTTCCGACCAGTTGAGCCATGTGCTGGCGTTGTCCTGGCAGTAGGCGTTGTTATTACCTTGCTGGCTGTGGCCGATGTCGTCGCCAGCCAGCAACATGGGTGTGCCCAGCGAGAACACAGTCGCTGCCAGCAAGGTGCGCTTGCGTTGTAGCCGTTGCGCTTGTATGGCCGGGTCGTTACTGGGGCCCTCCATGCCAAAGTTGCGGCTCAGGTTGTGGCCGTGGCCGTCGCGGTTTTGTTCACCATTGGCCTCGTTGTGGCGCTGCTCGTAGCTGACCAGATCAGTGAGGTTAAAGCCGTCATGCGCGGTTACGAAGTTGACGCTGCTGTTGGCGCCGCGCCGCTGTGGGTTAAACGATTCGGTGGAGCCAGCCAGACGCTGCGCCAACGCGCCCAAGTGCTCCTGACCGCATAACCAAAAAGCCCGCTGCGTGTCGCGAAACTTGTCATTCCATTCCAGCCAACCGGTAGGAAATTCGCCAAGTTGGTAGCCGCCCGGGCCAATATCCCAGGGCTCGGCGACCATCAGTTTGGGTGCCAGCACCGGGTCCTGCGCGATGGCCATCAAGAATGCTGCGTTACCGGCCACCTGGTACCCGTTGCGACGGTCGCCGCGCGCCAATACCGGAGCAAGGTCAAAGCGGAAGCCATCCACGCCAAACTCCTGCACCCACAGACGCAGGCTGTCCATCACCGTGCGCAATACCAGGGGTTGGTTCAGATTGACGCAGTTGCCGCAGCCGGTCCAGTTGATGTAGCGCGCAGGGTCATCAGGCTCCAGGTGGTAGTAAGTGGCGTTGTCGATGCCGCGCAGGCTCAAAGACGGGCCCTGTTCATCGGTTTCGGCCGTGTGGTTGTAGACCACGTCCAGAATGACTTCGAGTCCGGCTTGGTGCAGAGCATCCACCAGTGCTCTGAATTCGCTGCGCGGGCTGCTTCCTTGAGCGCCACTCCAGTAGCGGTTTTCGGGGGCGCTCCAGGCAATCGGGCTATATCCCCAATAATTGGTCAGGCCGAGCTTGAGCAAGCGAGCTTCATCGGCGCGCTGCGCCACGGGCATCAGGCTCAAGGTGGTGATTCCCAGAGCCTTTAGGTGGGCAATGGCAGCAGGATGTGCCAGGCCTGCATAGGTGCCGCGCAGTGCTGGAGGAACGTCTGGATGCAGGGCAGTGAAGCCTTTGGTATGCAACTCATAAATCACTCTTTGTGCCGGGTCAACTTGCACACCAGGCGCGGGAGTGGGAAGGTCTGCCACGACCCGGGCTTTGAGCGCCTCGGTGGCGTTGTCGCGCGGGTCGGCTAGCTGAGGGTTTTGGGGATCGTAATCCTGGTGAATTTCCTGCCCCAGGTAGCTGCCCACGACTTCACGGGCGTAAGGGTCCAACATCAGCTTGGCAGGGTTGAAGCGATGGCCAAGATGCGGTGCCCAGGGGCCATGCACGCGCCATCCGTAGATCAGTCCGGCCTTTGCGCGGGAAAGAAACCCCTGCCAGACACCATCACTCTTGTGCGGCATCCAAAGACGCGCAATCTCCTTACGGCCGCTGTCATCGAACAGGCACAACTCTACTGCGTGGGCATTGGGCGCTGCCAAGCAAAAATTTACCCCTTCGGGTTGCAGGGTGGCACCAAGCCTTTGGTTGTGACCTTGTGTGAGCACCATGTTTTCTTTTTGCAGCGCGTCTAAGCGACGACTTTCGTCAGGATCACGGTGGACAGCGGCGGCAGTGTGAGCACGACCGAGTTTGGCTTGTGGTGTGCACTCTGGGCGCTGGTATGCAGGGACCCGTTGGCCAAGCCACTACCGCCATACACCTCCAGATCCGAGTTGATGGTTTCCGCCCATTCCCCGGCTTGGGGCACGCCCAAGCGATAGCCATGGCGCGGCACCGGGGTGAAGTTGCAGACGACTACGGCGCAGCTTCCATCTTCGCCCCAACGGATAAAGGCGACGATGCTTTGCGCGGCATCGCTGTGCGAAATCCATTCAAAGCCGCCGGGCTTCACATCCTGCTGGTGCATCGCAGGGTACGACTGGTAGACGCGATTGAGGTCGCGCACCAGCCGCTGCACACCTTGATGCGCACTTTGCTTTTCCAGATGCCATGGCAGGCTACCGGTGTCTGCCCACGCGGTGGGTTGGGCCAATTCGCATCCCATGAA
>CANFNO010000400.1 GCA_947447845.1 Burkholderiales bacterium
CTGGCCACGCTGGGCCTGACCGGCGTGATTCGCCCCATCAGCACCAGCTGTGCTGACCACATGGGCTCCACCTGGGCCCGTGTACAGACCTGGGATGGTGCCAAGTGGAATGTGGGCGCCGACTGGTACCAGGCCGATGAGCAAATCATCAAGCCCATGGTGAAGGCCGGTGCCGACAAGTACCTGGGCGACAAGAAGCTGACACGTCGCGATCCTTCCGACTGCCAGAGCTAGTGAATTTTTGGTGGCCCGCAAGGGCCGCCAATTGAAAGAGTCGCTTGGCGGGTCTTTCAATTGGTCTCTATGGAAATTTCGCTATGAGTGAACCCAAAAACATTGTTCTGAACGTAAACGGCATTGAAGTCATTTACAACCACGTAATCCTGGTGCTAAAGGGGGTTTCCCTGCAGGTGCCAGAAGGTGGCATCGTGGCCATTCTTGGGGGCAATGGGGCGGGCAAGACCACGACCTTGCGCGCCGTGTCCAACCTGCTGGCGGGTGAGCGCGGCGAGGTCACCAAGGGCTCGATCGAACTGCGTGGCGAGCGCATTGAAAACCTGTCACCGGCGGATCTGGTCAAGCGCGGCGTAGTGCAGGTGATGGAAGGGCGGCACTGTTTTGCCCACCTGACGATTGAAGAAAACCTGCTTGCCGGCGGCTACACGCGCAAGAGCCGGGCCGAGATCGACGCCAACCTGGAAAAGGTCTACAACTATTTCCCGCGTCTGAAGACACGGCGTACCAGCCAGGCAGCTTATACGTCGGGCGGCGAGCAGCAGATGTGTGCCATCGGTCGCGCCCTGATGACGAATCCCAATATGGTGCTGCTGGACGAACCCTCTATGGGCTTGGCGCCGCAGATTGTGGAAGAAGTGTTCGAGATTGTGAAAGACCTCAACGCCAAAGAGAAAGTCACCTTCCTGTTGGCTGAGCAGAACACCAATATGGCGCTCAAATATGCCGACTACGGCTACATCATGGAATCCGGTCGGGTCGTAATGGATGGCGCCGCGTCTGACTTACGCAGCAACGAAGACGTGAAAGAGTTTTACCTGGGTGTGGGCGGTGGTGAGCGCAAGAGCTTCAAGGATGTCAAAAGCTATAAGCGCCGTAAACGCTGGCTTGCCTAGGTACACCCCCCGGCTTGCCCACTGCGTGTGGCCGCTTTCCCCCTTGCAGGGGGCAACACCGGTGGCCCGGCAAAGCCGGTTCCACGGTGTTTCTGGAAGGGTGGCTCGCTTCGCTTTGCCACCTGAGAGTTGTTTGAATTGAGGAGATATGGGCCGTGGCTAATTATTTTGATGTGTTGGAAACCCGGGATGTCGCGGAGCGCGAGGCGGCTCATCTTGCGGCATTGCCCAAACAAATCGCGCACGCCAAGCAGTCTTCTGTGGCATTTGCAAACCTGTTGACAGACATAACCCCGGCTGAGATCACCAATCGCGTAGCGCTGGCCAAGCTGCCTGTGATCCGCAAATCCGAGTTACAGGAGCGCCAGCAGGCAGCACGTGCCGCCGGGGGCAATGTGTTTGGCGGCTTTAGTGCGATTGGCTACGGCGCTGCGATGCCTCGCGTGTTTGCCAGCCCGGGTCCCATCTATGAGCCCGAAGGCACGGCCAAGGATTATTGGCGCATGGCACGGGCCATTTATGCAGCGGGCTTTAGACCCGGCGAGCTGATTCACAACTCCTTCAGCTACCACTTTGTGCCAGCGGGTTCCATGATGGAAACCGGGGCGCATGCCATGGGCTGCACCGTATTCCCGGGCGGCACCGGTCAGACCGAGCAACAGGTGCAGGCCATGCGCGAGCTACAACCTTCTGGCTACATCGGCACCCCCAGCTTTTTGAAAATCATTGTCGAAAAGGCAGAAGAACTGGGTCTGACCTTGCCAAGCGTAAAGAAGGCCATGTTCGGCGGTGAAGCCTATCCTCCTTCATTGCGCGACTGGTTCACGGCGCACGGCATTGCCGGATACCAGTGCTACGCCACGGCGGATCTGGGCTTGATCGCCTATGAAACCGAAGCGCGCGAAGGGTTGGTTCTGGACGAGGGCGTGATTGTGGAAATTGTGCGTCCCGGTACCGGCGACCCGGTGGCTGAAGGTGAAGTGGGCGAATTGGTGGTGACCACGCTCAACCCCGACTACCCGCTGATTCGCTTTGGCACGGGTGACTTGTCTGCCGTGCTGCCGGGAAACTGCCCCACGGGCCGCACCAATACCCGCATCAGGGGTTGGATGGGCCGAGCCGACCAGACCACCAAGATCCGGGGCATGTTTGTGCACCCCAAGCAGGTGGATGAAGTGGTCAAGCGTTTTCCGGAACTGCAGCGTGCGCGCTTGGTGGTGAGCGGTGAAATGGCCAACGATGTGATGACACTCAAGGTGGAGTCCGTATCCACCGATGTGGCGCTGTCCACTCGCGTGGGTGAGGCGATTCGCGATATCACCAAGTTGCGCAGTGCGGTCGAGCTGCATGCCCCTGGCACGTTGCCCAACGACGGCAAGGTAATCGACGACATCCGCAGCTACAAGTAGTCAGGAAGGCGTTCAAACCCCCCAGACAATTTCCTTGTCGGCCTTTTGGCAACGTTTGATCATCTCGATGAACGGCAACGCGCGCTGGCGCAGCGAGATGCCCTCAAAGCGTGGCGGTGTTTCGCCTTTGTCCTGAGCCTCCTTGATGATCTGGGCGCGGTGGTCTTCATCGGCCAGAATGGCAGCTTGAAGTTTTTCAATCGCTTCTGGCATATGCTCGGGTAATAGGATCCCCTGCTCTTGAGAAGCCGCATCCGTGCGGCCCAAAATAGCCAGAATCTGGCGTCCATTGGGCTGCAGCATGATCAGGTCGCCAGCGGCGCGGGATTTGAATTTGTACATGGAATTTAAGGAATGGAGCAATGGCGAATCTTCACATAGTACGTGAGCACCACCTGGGTCACGCAGCAGCACGCAAGATTGCGTACGCATGGGCCGAGCAGGCAGAAGCCGAGTTCGGCATGGAGTGCACTTACGAGGAAGGCAAGACCGATGACACGGTGAACTTCACGCGCTCCGGTGTGCACGGCACGCTGCAGGTCAGCAAGAGCGCCTTTACGCTGGACGCCACGTTGGGATTTTTGCTGGGTGCCTTTAAAGACAAGATCGAGGGCGAGATCGTCAAAAATCTGGACGCCCTGCTGGCGCCCAAACCGGCCGCCAAAAAGGCGGCTGCAAAAAAATAGAACCTTCAGCCCGTCTTTTCCCTCAGCAGGCTTTAGCTCAGCGACTCGATGAGGTCCACATATTGCTGCATGGCCTCAGCGCTGTCGGTGCCCTTGAAGCCATTCCAGGCTTCCCACTTGGCGCGGCCCACCATATCGGAAAAGCCGGGCTTTTTCTCCGCGTTGTCACCGGTCGTAGCCTGCTTGTAAAGGCCATAAATCTTGAGCAGCGTGCTGTTGTCCGGGCGCTCACTTAAAGATTTTGAATTGGCAACAGCGGCTTCAAATTGGGCTTGCAGATTGGACATGGGTTCTCCGGTCAAAAGTGGATAAAGATTTGTCGCCCCCATGCGGGGGAGTGTTTGCCCTGTATCTTACGGTGCCTTGTGCCTGCAGAATAAGGGCACACCCCAAGAACCGACGACAGAGGGTCGCGCTGACGACCGCATTGGAGACACCATGGTTACCCGTATCCGTAGTAAAAAAGCGATGACCGATTCCACCAACGCCGTGAAAAATGCGGTAGCAGGCACCCTTGGCCTGGTTGGCGAGCGCATGAGCAAAGTCGACACCGCTTGGCTGCGCATGGACTCCGAGCACAACCTCATGATGATCGTCGGTGTGTGGATCATCAAGCCGGGTGTCACCTATGCCGATCTCTGCGCGCGCCTGGAAGAGCGCTTGACCAAATACCCCCGATTTATGCAGTGCGCCGTGGAAGACGCGGCCGGGGCCACGTGGGTTAAGGACACTGCCTTCGATATGGCCAACCACCTGGTGATCGAAAAGCTGCC
>CANFNO010000401.1 GCA_947447845.1 Burkholderiales bacterium
CGCCCAGGCCGTGCGCCGCCAGCAGACCGAGCAGAGCGCCGCCCAGGCCTCCGCCGAGACGGCCCTTGCCATTGCCTTGCAGCGCTATGAAGCCGGTCTGGGCAACTACCTGAACGTGCTGAGTGCCGAGGCCCCGGTGCTGGCACAACGCCGCCAGGGTGTCGACCTAGCCGCGCGCGCGCTGGACACGCAGGTGCAAATCCTCCATTCGATTGGCGGTGATATTGCCCCCACGCTTGCCGCCCCCGCCGCAACGAATTAAATCGCGTCAGACCTACGCACTCCCCCACATACCGAATACCCAAGAGCACCGAACCATGAACGCACCTGCTACACCCGCTACCCCTGTCACATCGCCTGCACCGCAACCCGCCGGCGCCAACAACAAACGCGCCAAAGCGCTGAAGAGCGTCGGCCTTGTGGTCCTGCTGGGCCTGGCCTATGGCGGCTACGAGTGGTACCTCGGCCGCCACGAAGAGGCCACTGACAACGCCTATGTACAAGGCAACGTGGTGCAGATCACACCGCAAGTGGGCGGCACGGTTACGGCCATTTATGCCGACGACACCGACTTTGTAAAAGCCGGCCAGCCGCTGGTGCAACTCGACCCGGCCGATGCACAAGTCGCGCTGGACCAAGCCGAAGCCAATCTGGCCCAGGCCGTGCGCCAGGTTCGCACGCTGTATGCCAACAACGGCTCGCTGAGTGCGCAAGTTGCAGTGCGCGAAACCGACATTGCACGCGCCAGGACCGAGTTGGCCCGTGCCACCGATGACCTGAATCGTCGCCAATCCCTGGTGGGCAACGGCGCCGTGTCCAAAGAAGAACTGGGCCACGCACAGTCTCAAGTAGCTGCCGCGCAAAACGCGCTCGCTGCGGCGCAAGCGGGTGTCAGTGCCGCACGTGAGCAACTCAGCAGCAACCAGACGCTGACCGAGGGCACCCGCGTGGACTCGCATCCGAGTGTGATGGTGGCTGCGGCCAAAGTGCGCGAAGCCTATCTGGCATTGCACCGCGCCGCCCTGCCTGCGCCGGTGGATGGCTATGTGGCCAAGCGCACGGTCCAATTGGGCCAACGCGTGCCAGCCGGCTCTCCGCTGATGTCCATCATCCCGTTGAACCAACTGTGGGTGGATGCCAACTTCAAGGAAGTGCAACTGCGCGCCATCCGCATAGGCCAGCCGGTGCTGCTGACTGCCGACGTGTATGGCAAGAAGATGGAATACAAGGGCACAGTGGCCGGCATGGGCGCTGGCACGGGCGCAGCGTTTGCCTTGCTGCCTGCGCAGAATGCCACGGGCAACTGGATCAAGGTGGTGCAGCGCGTGCCGGTGCGCATCGTGCTGGACGCACAGCAACTGGCGCAAAACCCGCTGCGTGTGGGCCTGTCAATGGAAGCCACGGTGGACGTAACGGACCAAAGCGGCAAGACGCTGTCCGAAGCCGCTCACCCATCCTCCGCCGTGCAGACCCAGGTCTATGCCGCCATGGACAAGGGTGCCAGCGACGAGGTGAAAAAGATCATTGCCGCCAACACCGGCAAAGCTGGCGTGAGCAGCCATTGAACGCACACTGCCCCGCTTGCGCGAATCGCCTGATCTATCCATGACTGCCCCCGCCTACGCCCCCCATCCGCCGTTACAAGGCTCGGCCCGCTTGTGGGGCACGATTGCGCTCTCGGCAGCCACCTTCATGAACGTGCTGGACTCGTCCATCGCCAACGTTTCGCTGCCAGCCATTGCCGGTGACTTGGGTGTTAGCCCGAATCAGGGCACCTGGGTCATCACCAGTTTTGGCGTGGCCAATGCCATTGCCCTGCCACTCACCGGTTGGCTGTCGCAGCGCTTTGGTCAGGTGCGCCTGTTCGTAGCCAGCGTGCTGCTGTTTGTGATCTCGTCCTGGTTGTGCGGCTTGGCCCCGAACATGAACACGCTGATTGCCATGCGGGCGCTGCAAGGCTTTGTTGCCGGGCCGATGATGCCGCTGGCACAGACGCTGTTGCTCTCAAGTTATCCGCCCGCTTTGGCAGGCATGGCGATGGCGCTGTGGGCCATGACCACGCTGGTTGCGCCGGTGATGGGGCCGGTGCTCGGCGGATGGATAACTGACCACACGCACTGGGGTTGGATCTTCTTCATCAACATCCCGGTTGGCGTCCTGGCAGCTTTCATCACCTGGACAATTTTCCACAAGCGCGAAACGCAAATCCGCAAGCTGCCGATTGACAGCACCGGCCTGGCCCTGCTGGTGGTCTCTGTCAGCTGCTTGCAAATCATGCTGGACAAGGGCAAGGAACTGGACTGGTTCCACTCCCCCGAGGTCACCGCTCTGGCGATCGTGGCGACCATTGGCTTTGCCTTCTTCATTGCCTGGGAGCTCACCGATGAACATCCGGTGGTGGACTTGCGCATGCTCAAAATCCGCAACTTCTGGACTGGCACGCTGTCCATGACGGTGGCCTACAGCTTGTTCATGGGCAACCTGGTGCTGTTGCCGCTGTGGCTGCAACAGTTCATGGGCTACACCTCTACGCAGGCCGGCATGCTGATGGCGCCCGTGGGCTTTTTTGCCATCATTTTGTCGCCCATCATCGGCAAAAACATGAACCGACTGGATCCTCGCGCACTGGCCAGTTTTGCCTTTGTGGTGTTTGCGCTGGTGCTTTGGATGCGCTCGCATTTCAATACCCAGGCCGACTTCGGCACCATCATGCTGCCCACCATCATCCAGGGCATTGCAGTGGCCTGCTTCTTTATTCCGCTGACGACCATTACGCTGGGTGGCATTGCGCCGGAGAAGATCGCCGCAGCCTCGGGTCTGTCGAGCTTCGCGCGGATTGTGGGTGGCTCTTTTGGCACCTCGCTGGCGATCACGATTTGGCAAGACCGCGCGGCCATGCACCACGCCCAACTGGCCGAGTTGGTAAACCGCGGCAGCGTGGCGACTAACGCTGCCCTGACCAACTTCTCTGCTGCAGGTATGAGCAACGAGCAGGCTCTGTCGCAGATCAACCGCATGGTGGACCAACAGGCCTTCATGCTGGCGGCCAACGATGTGTTCTACGGCTCAGCAATGATCTTCATCGGACTCATTCCGTTGGTGTGGTTGTCTCACCGAATCAAAGCCGCGCCCCGATCATCTGCGGACGCAAGCGCTGGAGCGCATTGATCGGCGGCGTCAAATATCACTTTCAACAAATCTCTCACAGTGACATACTAGGCGCCGGGCTTCTGCCCGTTGCGCCGGGGAGTGGACGCAAGACATAAATGATCTTTGCCATCTCGCCGGCTGTGCACTCCAAGGAGGACAGTTCGATGAAAGTTGTATGGGCGGTGTTATTAGTGCTCTTTAGGGCACTTTATTTTGTCTACTCTGCATGGTGCCTGTTGTTCCCGGTGGCAGCCATCTGGTTCTTTCTCTCCCTCTCTCGCGACGAAACACTGCTGGGCATCTCCAGCCGACACTGGCAGCAAGGGCTTCTTGGCGCCTTCGTTCTGTTTGGCGTTGTTGTATTGACACTGGTGAATGCGCGACGCAGCCCGGACGACCCCACCCCCTTTCAAAGCGCCTTTCTGTCCTGGTTTGGCACATTGCGCGGCTTCTGGAATCGGCAGGCCGGTGACCAGGTAAAACTCAAACTGCCCTCCGGCTATCTGGTGGAAAACCCACCCGCCTACCGCATCGGTGGCCGGGACATGCAGGCGATTCTGGGCAAGATCGAAAAGGGCGACATCTTGCTGCGGGGCTACGATGGTTATGTGGACGGCTTCATGATCCGCCACGCATCAGTCTGTTCGAACAAAGGCTTTCGTCCGGGCTGGTTCACACACGCTGCGATTTACATGGGCAACATTGATGCGCAAGATCAGCAGCACGTGCCTGAATCCTTTCAGCAAAACCCGGGCTACTTTCAGCAAGGCGAGAACATGGTGATTCATGCCATGGCAAAAGGCGTGCACTGCCAGGACCTGCTGACTTTTTGCCGCTCGGACTA
>CANFNO010000402.1 GCA_947447845.1 Burkholderiales bacterium
GCTGCCGGTGCGGGCAACTTCCAGCCGTGCTTGAGCGCTTCGTCACCCAAAAATCGTTCCACGGAGTTGATGCCTACGGGCGCATCGATCTTGCCGCGGTTGCACTTGCCTTCGCAGGAGTGGTAGCAGACGCGGCCCATGATGGCGGGAAACGGGTTGTCGCGCACCAGGTGCTGCCAGGCCTCCTGGTAGTTGCCGCTCTCGGCATGGAACAGCCAGCCCTGAATGTCTTCACCCGCCGGGCACTGGGCGTTGCAAGGTGGCAAGCGGTCTACATACACAGGGCGCTCGGTGCGCCAGGAGCCGGTTTTGTTCGCCAGTGAGGAACCGGGGTTGAGCGTAATGGCAAAGGGTTTTTCCATGGTCAGGCCTCGGAATCCATCAGGTTAAAGCGGCGAATATTGCGGTCGGCATCAGCCTGAATTTGGGCCAGCATCTCGGGCTGACCTGGCTTGCCAAACAGGTGGGCAAAGCGCTTTTGCGGTTTGAGATAGTCCTCAACCGGCACGTGGTGGCGGATCTTGGTGACCGAAGTGACCTCACCTTTTTCGGCCTCGAACACCGGGAAGATACCGGTCTCGCGGGCCAAGCGTGCCAGCTTGATGGTGTCATGGCTGGCCGAGCCCCAGCCCAGCGGGCAAGGCACCAGCACATGCAGATAGCGCGCGCCACGAATGCTCATGGCTTTCTCTACCTTGGCCTCCAGGTCGCGCAGATCGGCGACGGTTGCGGTAGCCACATAAGGAATTTCGTGCGCCATGGCGATCAGCGGCAAATTTTTGCCTTGCCCTTGTGGCGCGCCGGGATGCGCACCGACCGCCATGGTGGTGGCAGTTCGTGCGCCCATGGGCGTGGCCGAGCTGCGCTGCACGCCGGTATTCATATACGCCTCGTTGTCGTAGCAGATGTAGAGCACATCGTCGTTGCGCTCGAACATGCCGCTCAGGCAGCCAAAGCCGATGTCGGTGGTGCCACCGTCGCCGCCTTGGGCAATGACGCGCACATCGCTCATGGCTTTTCCGGCCTTGTGTGCCTTGACCTTGAGCGCCGCAGCTATGCCCGTGCCCACTGCAGCGGCGTTGCCGAAAAGCGAATGGATCCAGGGCAGTTGCCAGGAAGTTTCGGGATACGGCGTGCTGAACACTTCCAGACAGCCGGTGGCGTTGGCCGCGATCAGTTGGTTGTTGGTGGCGCGCATGGCGGCATCCACCACATAGCGCGCACCCAAAGCCTCGCCGCAACCCTGGCAGGCGCGGTGACCGGAGTTGAGTGAGTTGCTGCGCGCCTCGGACGACTGCACGCTGCGCTGGTCTGCATCGAGCAGGCGGTTGCCGACGGTAAAGGTGCCGGTTTGGTAGAACTTGATGGGGGCGTTCATGGTCACGCTACTTTCGATGCAACAGAGCCGACGTCGCGCAGCAGGTTTTCGGCAATCGGACCGCTGCGCCGCATGGCGGCTTCGCGTTCGAGCTGGCGGTTGACGATGCGCCAGTCCAGGTCCATAAAGGTCAGCGGCGCAAGGGTTCCAGCAATGGCCTCAGTAAAGGTGCGCACCAGCGAGGCCTTGGTGATGGAACGCCCACCCAGTCCGGCAATCACGGTGTAGCCCTGCAATGCCAAGCCAGACAGGGCCAGCCGCACATCGGTGGACACGACACCGCCCAGGCCGACCGAGAAACTCTTTTCCAGCACCACCACGCGCTTGGCGCCCTGCAGGGCGTTACGCACCGCACCCAGGGGGAAGGGCCGGAAAGACTGAATGCCCAACACACCGATCTTCTCGCCCGTGGCGCGCATTTCATCGACCGCATCCTTGATGGTGCCCAGCACCGAGCCCAGGGCAATCACCACGGTCTCGGCATCTTCACAACGGTAAGTGCGCACCAAACCGCCGGAGTCGCGACCGAAGCGTGCCTTGAACTCGGCGGCAATTTCCGGGATGCGTTCCAGCGCCATGGTCTGCTTGGCGTGTGCCAGATAGCGCACTTCCATGAAGGCCTCGGGACCAACCATGGCACCAATGGAAACCGGCTCATTCACGTCCAGCACCTGGCGCGGCTCATAGGGTGGCAGGAAGGCATCCACGTCCGCCTGCGAAGGCATGTCCACCCGCTCGTAAGCGTGGGTCAAGATGAAGCCATCCATGCACACCATCACCGGCATGGAAAGCTCTTCGGCGATTTTGAAGGCCTGGATGTGCAGGTCCAGCGCTTCCTGATTGGTTTCGGCAAACAGTTGCAGCCAACCGCAATCGCGCTGGCTCATGGAGTCGCTATGGTCGTTCCAGATATTGATGGGAGCACCAATGGCGCGGTTGGCCACGGTCATCACAATCGGCAGGCCCAGGCCTGAGGCGTTGTACACCGCTTCGGCCATGAACAGCAGGCCCTGACTGGCCGTCGCCGTGTAGGTGCGCGCACCGGCAGCAGACGAGCCGATGGCCACGCTCATGGCGGCAAATTCGCTCTCGACATTGATGAAGTCGCAATTCTCCAGCGAACCGTCTTTGACGCGTTCGCCTAAGCCCTCAACGATATGGGTTTGCGGTGAGATCGGGTACGCGCAAATCACTTCCGGGCGCGCCAGCGCTACCGCTTCGGCCACTGCGGCCGAGCCTTCCATTTGCTTAAGCATGGGCCAACTCCTTCATCTCATTCTGGACATAGGCATTGGCCTCGTTGGCGCCAGCCACATTGCCTTCGGCCACTTTGCCACTGAACTTGTGGCGGATGGCATGTTCCACCGCTTCCAGCGTGATCAGGCCGGACAGCGCTGCAAAACCACCCAACAGCACCGCGTTGGGCAAAGGCCTGCCCAGCAGCTTGATGGCGATTTCGGTGGCGGGCACGGTGACCAGACGCTCATGACGAAAACGCTGGCTGATCTCGCCCAGGCCCAGTTCATCAAAGCTGCGCCGGGTGTTGATCAGCACATAGCCATCGGGCTTGAGGCCCTGAAAGACATCTACCTGGTGCAACAGCGTGGGGTCCTGCACGATCAGCACGTCGGGCTCCATGATGGGTTCGCGCAGCCGGATCTCCTGGTCATCGATGCGGCAAAACGCCACCACCGGCGCGCCGGTGCGCTCGGAACCAAAACTGGGAAAGGCCTGCGCGTGGCGACCCTGCTCAAAGGCGGCGAGCGACAGCATTTCTGCCGCCGTCACCACGCCCTGGCCGCCGCGCCCGTGGATACGGATCTGCAACATCTTTGTCTCCTGTTCTTGTCGTTAGGATTTGGGATGTCGGCATTTTGTGCCTATGAGTAGACGCAATATTGATTGATATCAATAACTGCGAGGTTGGCCGATGCAGAACTACATCAGCACCTCAGCCGGAGCGCTCGGTGGCAACCCGCGCTTTGCAGTGAACGCACTGCCGGCTGCAGCCAGCATGGTGAGTACGATGGCCAGCCATTGCGTACCGGTGAGTTTCTCGTCCAGCACCAGCAGTCCGAGCAGGGCTGCGACGGCCGGTTCCATGCTGGCCATGATGCCGAAGCTCTCCTTGGAGAGGCGTTGCAAGGCGACCATTTCCAGCGAGATGGGGACTGCGCTCGATATCGCAGCCACCCCCAGCCCGTACAGCAGGATTTTCGGATCCAGCAGTGCAGTGCCCGCCTCCCAGATGCCGAAAGGGACAACCGCAAGGGCCGCAACGCTCAGGCCCAACGCCACCGATTGACCTGCGTGCAAATGGCCCACGCGCTTGCCGAAGACGATGTAGCCGCCCCAGCACACCGCCGCCGCCAGGGCGAAACCAACGCCAACCGGATCGAGTGGCGCTGCGCCGGGATTGATGGGCAATAGAAGAGCTAGCGCACAAACGGCGAACAGCAGCCAGACAAAGTCAATCACCCTGCGTGAGGAAAACAGAGCCACCGAAAGAGGCCCGGCAAACTCAATCGCCACCGCCAAGCCAAAGGGGATGGTGCGTATCGACATGTAAAACAGCAGGTTCATGAACCCGAGCGCCACGCCA
>CANFNO010000403.1 GCA_947447845.1 Burkholderiales bacterium
CGCTGAAGCGCGTGGCGAGATCGAATACAAGGCCAGCGAGAACGACTCCAACGCCGACTACGAGCGCGTCATGCGCGAATACGCCACCGGCGGCAGCCAGCTGATTTTTGGCGAAGCCTTTGCCGTGGAAGCCGCCGCACGCAAGGTGGCCAAGGACTTCCCCAAGGTCTCGTTTTTGATGGGTTCTTCGGGCAAGCCGCAAGCCCCCAACTTCAGCGTGTTTGACAACTACATTCAGGAGCCCGCCTACCTGAGCGGCATGGTGGCCGGCAGCCTGACCAAGAGCAACAAGATTGGTCTGGTCGGAGGCTTCCCGATTCCGGAAGTCAACCGCCTGATGAACGCCTTTATGGCGGGCGCAAAGGAAATCAATCCCAAGGTGGAGTTCAGCGTGAGCTTTATCAACAGCTGGTTTGATCCCCCGAAAGCCAAGGAAGCCGCCTTTGCCATGATCGACAAGGGTGCCGACGTGTTGTATGCCGAGCGCTTTGGCGTGTCGGATGCGGCCAAGGAAAAAGGCAAGCTGGCGATTGGCAATGTGATCAACACCCAGAGCCAATATCCCGACACCGTGGTGGCCTCGGCTCTGTGGCACTTTGAGCCCGCCGCTGACCATGCCATCAAAGCAGCGAAAGACGGCAAGTTTGCTGCTGAAGACTACGGCCCCTACGCCATGATGAAGTACAAAGGCTCGTCACTGGCACCGCTGGGCACCTTCGAGAAAAAGGTGGCCGCCGATGTGATCGCCAAGGTCAAGGCCAAGGAAAAAGCCATTGTGGACGGTAGCTTCACCGTGGCGGTGGACGACGGCCAGCCCAAGTCCACAGCCAAATAGAGACGGCAGGTTTTCTTACTTTGATCTTTAAGAGGGCACCCCGAAACGGGTGCCCTTTTTTGAATGCCATTCATGACTGAACCGGTTCTGCGCGTCTCCCACATCAGCAAACGCTTTGGCACGCTGGTGGCCAACGACGACATCTCGCTGGAGCTGAACGCCGGTGAAGTGCTGGCCCTTCTGGGTGAAAACGGCGCGGGCAAATCGACGTTGGTGTCGATTCTGTTTGGGCACTACACAGCTGACTCGGGTGACATCCGCGTGTTCGGCCAGCCGCTGGCTGCGGGCGATCCGAAAGCGGCGCTGGCTGCGGGCATTGGCATGGTGCACCAGCACTTCACCCTGGCCGACAACTTGAGCGTGCTGGACAACGTGATGATGGGCTCCGAGCCACTCTGGCAGGCCCACACGCGCAAGACCGCCGCACGCGACAAACTGCTGGCCGTGGCGCAGCGCTTTGGTCTGGCCGTCGATCCCAAGGCGCTGGTGGGCAAGCTTTCGGTTGGCGAGCGACAGCGTGTGGAGATTCTCAAAGCGCTGTATCGCGGTGCGCGCATCCTGATACTGGACGAGCCCACCGCCGTGCTGACGCCGCAAGAAAGCGAGGCGCTGTTTGCGGTGCTGGCGCAGATGGTGGCGCAGGGTTTGTCGATTATTTTCATCAGCCACAAGCTGGCCGAAGTGCTGCGTGTGTCGCACCGCGTGGCGGTGTTGCGTGGTGGCAAGTTAGTCGCACAGGCTGATGCCAAGGGCACCACGCAAGCGCAGTTGGCGCAATGGATGGTGGGCCACGCGGTGAGCGCGCCGCAACGCCGCCCTGCGCACAACGTGGGCGCAGCGGTGTGCGTGCTGCACAACGTCAGCACCGCCCCGGCCCGTGAGCGGTTGGAGCATGTGTCGCTCAGTCTGCAACAGGGCGAGATCGTGGCCATTGCCGGTGTCTCGGGCAATGGGCAAGTGGCCTTGGCCGAGGTGCTTTGCGGCACACGCCGCACCACGCAAGGCCGTGTCGAATTGTCCGGCCAGCCCTACCCCACGCAACCGGCCCAACTGGTGGCGCAAGGCGTGGCCCGCATTCCGGAAGACCGCCATGCCGTCGGTGTGGTGGGTGATTTGCCAGTCTGGGAAAACGCGGTTTCCGAGCGTTTGCGCAGCAGTGTGTTCTCCAAATTTTTGTGGGTGCGCCGCCGTGCCGCGCAGGCCTACGCCGCGCAGGTGATCGCACGCTTTGATGTGCGTGGCGGCGGCCCGATGTCCAGCGCACGCGCTTTGTCGGGCGGCAATATGCAAAAGCTCATTCTGGGCCGCGCGCTGCTGCACCCGCAGGCCGACAGCCTGGGCACTGCGGCCACGCCTAAGCTCATCATTGCGCACCAGCCCACCTGGGGGCTGGACATCGGCGCGGTCGACTATGTGCAACAACAACTGATTGCCGCACGCGATGCCGGTGCCGCGGTACTGCTGATCTCCGACGACCTGGACGAGGTGCTGACGCTGGGCGACCGTGTCGCCGTCATGCACGGCGGCCAACTCAGTGCGGCCCTGCCCGCGCTGGAATGGACGCGTGAATCCATCGGCCTGGCCATGGCCGGCGCCCATGTCACCGAACACAGCGAGGTCGGCGCATGAGGCTTGAGAAACGATTGCAAACCTCGCGCGCAGCGCTGGTGCTGGCGCCCATTGGTGCCGTGCTGTTCACGCTGTTGGTGAGTTCCTTGCTGGTGCTGTGGGCGGGTGCGCCGGTTGGGCAGACCTATGCCTTGCTGCTGCAGGGTGGCTTTGGTTCGGTGTTTGCCTTGAGCGAAACCTTTACCCGCGCCATCCCCCTGATGCTGACCGGTCTGGCCGCTACCGTGGCATTCAAGGCGCGCCTGTTCAACATCGGGGCCGAAGGGCAGTTGTATGTCGGCGCACTGGCTGCCGTGGCCGTGGGAGGTCTGCACGGAGGCACCGGTTTCGACCTGCCTGCGCCGGTGCTGTTTGTGCTGATGATGCTGGCAGCTGCGCTGGCCGGTGCCTTGCTGCTACTGGGCCCGGCGTTACTCAAAGCGCGTCTGGGTGTGGACGAGGTGGTGACCACGCTCTTGATGAATTTCATTGTGCTGCTGCTGGTGTCGCTGATGCTGGATGGCCCCATGAAGGACCCCACGGCCATGGGCTGGCCGCAAAGCGTGGCGCTGCTGCCGGATCTGGAGTTGTCCAAACTGGTGGCGCAGACGCGAGTGCACACCGGCCTGCTGTGGGCCGTGAGCCTGGCGGTGGCCTTGTGGGCGCTGTTGAAATACACCGTGCTGGGCTTTGATATTCGTGCTGTGGGTGCTAATGCCAAGGCGGCTGCCTTTGCCGGTGTGCCTGTCACGCGCACGGTGGTGCTGGTGGCGCTGTTGTCCGGCGGACTGGCCGGGCTGGCCGGGGCTATCGAGGTGGCGGGGCGCACCAGTTATCTCACGCTCGACATGTCGCCGGGATACGGCTACAGCGGCATTGTGATTGCCATGCTGGCTGCTCTGCACCCATTGGCGGTCACGCTGGCCAGTGTGTTTGTGGCCGGGGTGCTGGTGGGCGCCGATAGCATGAGCCGCGCACTCGGGGTGCCCAGCTATATCGCCGATGTGATCGTGGCCGCCTCGCTGATCTCGGTGCTGCTGGCCTCCAGCCTGACGCAATACCGCATCCGCTGGAAATGAGCGCCGCACCATGACCGACTTTTTCGACATTCTGGCCAACCCCGCGTTCTGGGTCGCCGTGCTGCGCATCGCCACACCACTCATCTTGGGCACGCTGGGCGTGCTGCTGTGCGAGCGCGCAGGTGTGCTCAATCTGGGCATCGAAGGCATCATGGTGGCCGGCGCCTTTACCGGCTGGCTCACCGTGTATGCCGGAGCGCCCTTGTGGATTGGCGTGCTGGCGGCCGCGCTGACCGGCGCGCTGCTGGGCTTGCTGCATGCGTTTCTAACCGTGGGCATGGCGCTGTCGCAACACGTTTCCGGTCTGGGCATTACCTTGCTGGCCACGGCCCTGAGTTCTTACGGCTACCGCGTCAGCTTCCCCAAGGTCAACACCCCGCCCACCATCACGCCGTTTGCCGAAATGCACTGGCTGGGCTTGC
>CANFNO010000404.1 GCA_947447845.1 Burkholderiales bacterium
CTGCTTCCGTGGCAGGTCGCGCACACACTGGACGAGCCCGTGTGACTAAACGCCGAGTTGCTGAACACAGCGGCGTTGCCCACCGGAGTTGCTGCAATACTGGAATTGGTTCCCACGTGGCAGCTCTCGCAACCCAGCCCAGCCATTGGAATGTGCGTGCTATCGGGCGCCTTGATGGTCATGGTTGCCGTGTTGTACAGCGCCGCATTGGCAGCGCTATGGCACTGCGCACAATTGGTGGTAGTAGACGGTGCGTACGTGTGCGTGGCCAGCAGCGTGGGCATCGTCGAATAGTTGGTCGTACCACCGGACGCCACGTGACAGTTCGCACATGCCACATTTGCGGTCGGAATATGGTTGGACGGCTTGACCTGCGCCTGCCATTCGGTAAAGCCCGTATGGCAGCTGGCGCAATCACCACCGGCCGGGTGCGACGCATCGTTGATCGTGAAGGACGGGTTCGTGGGCGACGCGTACGGACGGGTCTGGAAGCCCTTGAACGGTGCCGACGTGGTGATCGGGTACTGGTTCATGCTGAGCCACAGCATGTCTTTTTCATGGCATGAACTGCAGGTGGAAACCCCGGCGTGAATCATCGCCGCCGTGGGTACCGGTGTGCGGAATCCAATACCTGATCCGCTTCCAGGAATCATGCCGGAAGGCATAGAGCCCAAGTGGCAGCTTTCACACACGGTGGAGGTGGGCAAGTGCGCCGCGCCGGTATTCGACGGTGTGGTGGCCGGCATCTTGACGATGCTCGGGTTGCCTTCAAAAGCCGCGACGCCGTTGGCGTGGCATTCAGCGCAGTTGGTGGTCATGCCACTGTGGCTGAACTGCGCGTTGGCGAAGCTCGTCCAGGTAGTCATCGTGTTGGACGCAGTGTGGCAAGTCTCGCAACCCAGATTGCGCATCGGGATGTGCAACGGCGCACTCGTGCTCGGCGCCTTGATGCCACCAGGATTCGAAATGGTGGACGCATACAAAGCCGCATTCGCCGTGCTATGGCACTGCGCACAGTTACCCACCTTGGACTGGATGTTGGCGTGAATGGCGGCGTTGGTGGGTGCTACACCCCAGTTGACGTGGCACGAAGTACAGGCCGCGCTGCTGGCATAGGGAATGTGTCCTGGAGGCAGAGTGGGCTGACCAAAATAGACAAAGCTACCGTGGCACAGCGAGCAGTCGGCTGTTTGCAAATTGCCAGTCTGGTGGGCTGCGTTGGCCACCGAATAGCCAGTGGCCGAATTTTGTGGCCGTGTCTGGAAGCCCTTGTATTGCGTATTGGGGGCATTCGGCACAAAGGCGGCTGGCGAGCGTGGATACAGATCCATGCCAATCCAGCCGACCGACTGGTCATGGCAGCTACTGCAACCAGAAGTCACACCGCTGTGAACCATGGCCGATGAGGGTGCTGGCAGACGGAAGCCCGTGGGCGTCGTGCCGGTATAGATGCCATTGACCAGACCGGCAGGGATGCTGGCCACGTGGCAATTGGCGCACACGAGGGAGGTGGGCAAGTGTGACCCACTACCCGCCGGAGAGAAGGGCGGTATCCGCGAGATGGCGGACACGCTGATGCCGGCATAAGGGACACCAGACGATGCGGGACCGTGGCACTGCTCGCAATTGGTGGTAATTCCGCTGTGGGTGAACTTGGCACCGCTGAACTTGGGCGAGCCGCTGTAGCCCGACGCGGGCACCAATCCGGGCGGAATGCTGTTCACGTGGCAGGTTTCGCAACTGATGTTGTTGGACACTGGAATGTGTATGGGCGTCAGGGTGCCAGTAGCCACAATATTGGGCAAACCGTCAAACGTGGTGGAGTCGACATTGATGCCGTGGCAAGTCGAGCAACCCGTGGTGAGCCCGCTGTGGCTGAATGATCCATTGGCAAAACTGGTGAAGGTACCCGTCGTGTTGGACGCCACGTGACAAAGCTCACAACTCAGTCCATTCATGGGCACGTGGGCCGCCGATGGCGCAACGATGGGGTGCGCGGTGGTGGTGTTGGCATAGAGGGCCGAATTGCCCACGCTATGGCACTGCACACAGTTGGCGGTGCTGGACTGGAAGCTGTTGTGAATGGTCGAACTGCCCTTGGCATCGGGTGCCACCGCAAAGCTGGTGTGGCACACGCCGCAGGCCACGCCGGCTTTGTAAGGTATGTGGTTAGCCGGTGCAACGGGTGCGCCAAAATAGCCGAATCCGCTGTGGCACTGCGAGCAGTCCTGGGTTTTCAAGTCGCCCTGATCGTGGCTGGCATCCTGAATGGAGTTGCCACCACCTGCCGTGCTGGGACGGGTATTGAAGCCAGTGTAATTCGCGCCCGTTGTCTTTACTGCGGGTGATTGCGGGTACTTGGACATACCCATCCAGGTCATGGTGGTCTCGTGGCAGCTTACGCAGTTGCCCGTGACGCCAGAGTGGATCTGGATGTTTGTGGGCGCGGGCGAGAAGAAGCCAGTCGTTCCGGGTGAGGTGTTCACTGCATTGCCAGCGATCCTTACGGACGGTGTGTTGGCAGCATGGCAGCTTTCGCAACTTGCGTTGTTGGGCGCGGGGATGTGCGACCCAGTTCCCGCAGGGCTGGTTTGTGGCAACACGACGATGCTGCTGATGCCGTAGAAAGTGCTGCCCGAAATACCGCTGCCGTGGCAGGCGTTACAACCGGTGGTGATTCCGGTGTGGCTGAATTGGCCACCCGCAAAAGTGGTCATGCCGGTTGAGGGAACCAAGCCAGTGGGCACGCTGTTGACGTGGCAGGTTTCACAAGCAGCCGTCGAGGGGACGTGACCGGGCGACAAGTTGCTGATTGTTTTGGGGTACACACCTGTAAACGTGGTGGGTGTCACGGTGGAGCCGTGGCAGGTCGCGCAGCTCACGTTCGAGCCCGTGTGATTAAAGAGCGAACCCGAGAACAAGGCACCATCCTGCACCGGTGTAGACGCAATACTGGAATTGGCGCCCACGTGGCAGCTCTCACAGGTTGCAGTGCCCATGGGAATGTGCTGTGCAGGCACTGTCTTGATGGTCTGCATCATGTTGGCGCTGTACACAGCCGAGTTGGCCACGCTGTGGCACTGCGCGCAATTGCCGCTGGTGGACTGAATATTGGCGTGAATCTTGGCAACCGTGGGCAGCGAACTGAAGTCACCATGGCAAGCCGAGCAGGTCGCGCTGCTGGCATACGGAATGTGATTCGATGGTGCCGACGGACCATTGAAGTTGACAAAACCTGAGTGGCAAGTCGAGCACTCTCCTGGGGGGTGCGAAGCGTCGGCTACAAAGAAGGTGCCGGACGTAGCCTGAGGCCGTGTCTGGAATCCTTTGTACGGGGCGCTGGTGGTAATGGGGTATTTATCCATACCCATCCACACATAGTTGGTGTCATGGCAACTTGAACAACTACCCGTGATTCCGTTGTGAATCATGGTTGAAGTGGGTACGGGTAACTGGAACGCGGTACCGGGTGCGTTGGCGGTGGCGTTGCCCGCTACCAATGCGGAAGGCGTGCTGCCCGCATGGCAGCTTTCGCAGGTGGCAGCAGTCGGAAGGTGCGAGCCCGTGCCCGGAATACCCATCTGCGGAATCACAACGATCTTGTTGATTCCGTAGAAGCTGTTGCCATTGATGGCGTCTCCATGGCAACTAGCGCAACCCGTGGTGATACCGCTGTGGCTGAACTTGGCGTTGGCAAATGTGGTCATCCCGCTGGTGGCGCCGGTTGCAGGGATCTGCATGGAAGGCACGCTATTGACGTGGCAGGTTTCGCAGGCCAGATTGGCAGGGTTGGGCACGTGCTGCGGAATCAGCCCGGCAAGCGTCTTGGGCACCACACCATAGAAGGTGCTGCTATTGACCGAGGCGCCGTGACAGTTGGCACAGCCAGATGCAATGCCACTGTGGCTGAAGGCGGAGCCGGAAAACTTGGCGCCATTGGC
>CANFNO010000405.1 GCA_947447845.1 Burkholderiales bacterium
ACCGCCGCAATATCGCTCACTAGTTGCGACTGGATGCGCCACACCACCAGCAGATCGGGCAACACCGTCAACAGCCCGAACGGGCCCGGCGCTAAAGCCAGCGTGCCCGAAGTCATAGCTGCTCGATTGGCCGCCGTGCGCGTCAGCGCCTGCGCCGCCTGCAAGGGCTCCGATGAGGCCGCTTGGTCGCTGGACGGAATACGTCCGGCAATGTCCAGTGCGGCCGTGGCCAGCGCTTCTGCCGCAGTGTTGCCCAGGGCGGTGACGACCAGGTTTTTGTCGGACATTCAGACCTCACTTTCCGGGTTCATGGGCTGCACACGTTTCACACTGACTCGTCTGGCGCGGTGTCCAGTGCCATTACGCGCCCGGCGATCATGTCAAGTGCGGCGCGGCTGACACCTTGTTTATCAATCCAGACTTTGGGCAACAGGCTGCCGGACAACGACACGGCATCACCGTCGCGCAGTTCCAGCAAGGCTTTGCTCACAGCGTTGTCGAAGGCGATGACGTTGACGATCACCAACTCGGGCTGGGTGCCTTGGGCTCGTACTTTGGCAACTACGAAGATGCTGTTGTTTTTGCCTGCGCGCTTTTCGGGGTCACCCCAGATGTGGCCGGCTATTAGTCCTTCGATCATTCTTTGTCCTTTGGTCAATGGGTTTAGCTTACAGCGGTTCTTTCTTACTCCCCCATCCCCCCCGCCCCTTACCCCCCGTCGGGATAAGGGGAGCCTGGAGCGGACAGCCAATTTGATTTGTTCGCTTCGGCTGGGCGTTTACTTGAGTGCTGATGTAGGCTTACTTGAGTGCTGGTGTGGGGATGGGTGGGCTGACGATGTTCTCCTGACTACTCCACCCATAATCACTGCCACGCTACCCTTCACCACGTCAAAGTACCAAGGAAAATTTCTCATGCAAACTAAAGCTGCTGTCGCCTGGAAGGCTGGTCAACCGCTGACTATTGAAACTGTGGACCTGCAAGGGCCGCGCTTGGGTGAGGTGCTGGTGGAGATCAAGGCTACCGGCATTTGCCATACCGATTACTACACGCTCTCGGGCGCCGACCCGGAAGGCATTTTCCCTGCGATTCTTGGGCACGAAGGCGCTGGGATTGTGGTGGATGTGGGGCCGGGTGTGACCTCACTCAAGAAGGGCGACCACGTGATTCCGCTCTACACGCCGGAATGCCGCAGTTGCAAGTTTTGCCTGTCGCGCAAGACCAATTTGTGCCAGCTGATTCGCGGTACGCAAGGCAAGGGGCTGATGCCGGATGCCACCAGTCGCTTCAGCCTGAATGGCGACCCGATTTTTCACTACATGGGCACCAGCACTTTCAGCAACTACACCGTGGTGCCGGAGATTGCGCTGGCCAAGATTCGCTCCGATGCGCCGTTTGACAAGGTCTGCTACATCGGCTGCGGCGTGACCACCGGCATTGGCGCGGTGATCTTTACCGCCAAGGTGGAAGCCGGTGCCAATGCGGTGGTGTTTGGTTTGGGGGGCATTGGCCTCAACGTGATTCAAGGTCTGAAGATGGTGGGCGCTGACAAGATCATCGGCGTCGACTTAAACCCGGCGCGCGAAGCGATGGCACGCAGTTTTGGCATGACGCACTTTCTGAACCCGAAAGACATCGAGGCGGCGGGCGGCAATATCGTGGATGCCATCACGCAACTGACCGATGGCGGTGCCGATTACAGCTTTGAATGCATTGGCAACACCAAGGTCATGCGCCAGGCGCTGGAGTGCACGCACAAGGGCTGGGGCCGCAGCATCATCATCGGCGTGGCCGAGGCCGGTGCCGAAATCAGCACGCGGCCGTTTCAGTTGGTCACAGGCCGCAAGTGGGAAGGCTCAGCCTTCGGCGGCGCCAGGGGCCGCACCGATGTGCCGAAGATTGTGGACTGGTACATGGAAGGCAAGATCAACATCGACAGCCTGATCACCCACACCATGCCGCTGGAAGACATCAACAAAGGCTTCGATTTAATGAAGCGCGGCGAGTCCATCCGCGGCGTGGTGCTGTTCTAGGCACATTGCCAACGCCATCAGGCAATCCGACGCCGGGCCGCCCCTAGTCGGATTAGCCCCCTGAGGGGGTAGAGAGCTAAGCGAAGTGAGCGAACGTGGGGGCTAGAAATAATCCGACGCCGGGCCGCCCCAAGGGGAAACGCGCCCCCTTGGGGGGCAGAGAGCTACGCGAAGCGAGCGAACGTGGGCGCTAAAAGGTCTCCCATTCTTCATCCGCCGTGCTGGCCGAGGCGACTACTTTGGGTGCGGGCTTGGCTACGGGCTTGGCGATGGGTCTTGGCAGGGCTACGGCGGCCTTCTTCGGCGCAGGTCGTGCTGCAGCGGTCAGCGCGGGGCGGGGTTTGGGTGCATCGAGGCGACGCTCCATTCCCTTGAACTGTACGGCCGCTCTGGGCGCCGCACGAACATTCGCCTTGGGCAAAGCCGAAAGGTGCTGACCAGTGCCCAGTTTGAAAATGGCCACTGTCTGCACCAACTCACCGGCTTGACTTTTCAGGCTGGAAGCAGCGGCGGCCATTTCTTCGACTAGCGCGGCGTTCTGCTGCGTCACCTGATCCATTTGGGTTACCGCTTCACCGACCTGGCTGACACCCGCGGCCTGCTCTGAGCTGGCGGCGCTGATTTCGCTCATCATGTCGGTCACCCGCTTGATGGATTGCACCAGATCGGTCATCGTGACCCCGGCCTGGTCGACCAGGGTGGTGCCCTGCTCCACCCGCTCCACGCTAGCGCCGATTAGCGACTTGATTTCCTTGGCCGCCTCGGCAGAACGCCCAGCCAGCGAGCGCACTTCACTTGCCACCACCGCAAAGCCACGACCCTGGTCACCGGCACGGGCAGCCTCTACCGCCGCGTTGAGAGCCAGGATATTGGTCTGGAAGGCGATACCGTCAATCACACTGATGATGTCGGAAATCTTGCGTGAAGAGTCGTTGATGCCCTTCATGGTTTGCACCACCTGGCCCACTACTTCGCCGCCCTTGATAGCTACGCCAGAAGCGCTCATGGCCAGTTGGTTGGCCTTGCGTGCCGTGTCGGCGTTTTGCTGCACGGTGGAACTCAGCTCCTCCATGGACGCGGCTGTTTGCTCCAGTGCGCTGGCCTGTTGTTCGGTGCGTGCGGACAAATCGTTGTTGCCTTGTGCAATCTCGGCGCTGGCGGTGGCGACACCTTCAGAGCCCTGCAACACCCGACTCACCGTGCGCACCAAATTTTCTTGCATATGGACCAGCGCCGACAGCAACTGACCGGTTTCGTCGTGCGTTTTGATGGCCACAGTGGAGGTCAGGTCACCCTCGGCCACTTTGGTGGCAAATCCCACCGCCTCGGCAATCGGCACGGTAATCGAGCGGGTGGTGAAAAAAGCAATCGCTGCAGCGAACAAGGTCGCCAGCAATGTCAGCGTCTCGGTAACTGTCTTGGCCAAATCACCATCATCTTGCATGGTCTGGCCGTCCTTCTTCATCATCTCTTCCTGGTAGCTCAGCAATGCTTGCACGCCGTCAAAATAGTCTTTTTGGAAGGTTTGAAAATCCGCCAGCAGATAAGCGCCAGCGTCGTCCACTTTGCCTTCCTCCAGCAGCTTGATCAGCTTGCCGCGAGCCTCCGCGTACGCTGTACGTTTGGGAACGGTGGCCTCCAGGAGTGCCTGGCCCTTGGCATTGCGCAGCATGGGTTTGAGCTTGTTGAATATTTCTGTGTTTGCCGTGGATTCGCCTTCCACCTTACCCAGCCAGCTCTTCAATTGTTCCGGGTCTTTGGCCGAAATGATGGCATTGCGTAAAAAGCGCGCCTGGTTGTTCTGGTGTTCCTGGATTTCATTGAGCATCACGACCTTGACATAGCGGTCCTTGAGAATGCTGTCCGAAATCTGGTTGATGTGACTTATTCGGCTAACA
>CANFNO010000406.1 GCA_947447845.1 Burkholderiales bacterium
AACTATTCCAAAGTGGTGGCGTCCGAAGGCGTGGGCCAGGCCTTTCTGAATACTTTTGAGGTGACGATTCCGGCCACCTTCATCCCGATTCTGATCGCCGCCTTTGCTGCCTATGCCTTTAGCTGGATGCAGTTTCCCGGTCGCAAGTGGTTATTTATTGTGGTGGTGGGTCTGCTGGTCGTGCCGTTGCAGATGTCGTTGATTCCACTGCTGCGCCTGTATAACCAGATGGGTGCTGCTATGGGGATTGAGTCCAAGTCATTCCTGGGGGTGTGGCTGGCGCACTCGGCCTTTGGCCTGCCGCTAGCGATCTATCTGCTGCGCAACTACATCGCAGCCTTGCCGCGCGACATTATCGAAAGCGCCCGCATGGACGGCGCCTCGCACTACCAGATTTTCACCAGCATCGTGCTGCCGCTGTCCCTGCCGGCCCTTGCGAGCTTTGCCATTTTCCAATTCTTGTGGGTATGGAATGACTTCCTGGTGGCACTGGTTTTCCTGGGCAAGGCGCCGGAGCACATCGTGCTCACGATCAAGCTCAATGACTTGCTGGGATCACGCGGCGAGAGCTGGGAAATCCTGACCGCCAGTGCTTTCGTTTCGATTGCCGTGCCGGTGATGGTCTTCTTCTCGCTGCAGCGCTTCTTTGTACGCGGCCTGTTGTCTGGATCGGTCAAGGGCGGCTAGGGCTTGTTGCCCAGCAAGTCAGGATCTAAGCAGCTTTTGCAACATCAAGGCACTGCGCTTCGGGGTTCGTTTTTGGGTATGGAAGTCAACATGCACGATGCCAAAGCGCTGGCTATAGCCATGCGCCCATTCGAAGTTGTCCATCAGGCTCCACACGTAGTAGCCGCGGATATCGGCGCCGTTGCGAATCAAGCCCGCTACTTGGTCGAAATGCGCCAACAAATAATCGCAGCGCATGCCGTCATCGACCGCGCCATGGGCCAGACCGGTGTTGTCGGCGGCTCCGTTTTCGGTAATCCACAAGGGTGGCAGCGGCCACTGGGCTTGCAGGTTTTGCACCACACGCGTCAGGCCTTCGGGATAGATTTCCCAGCCAATGTCGGTGAGCGGTTTGGGTGCAGTTGGATTGACGAAAGTGAATCCACGCTCAGCCTCGCGCGCCGTGACGGGGGCTTTGGCAATCGAGCGCGTGTAGTAGTTCAGGCCCATGAAATCCATCGGTTGCGCGCAAATGGCCAGATCGCCATCGCGCCGCGCCGCATTCAACTCGCCGATCTGCTCCAGCAGCGCGCCCGGCCATTCACGGCCAAACAGCGGATTCAAAAAGCAATCGTTGCGCTCCCATTCGGCCATGCGTGCGGCTTGCACGTCCTCGGGTCTGTCGGTCAGCGGATCGCACAGTTCCGGGTTCAGCACGATGCCCAGCGAGGTGCCGGGTTGCACGCCACGCCAGGCCTGCAGGCCAAGGCCATGGGCCAGCATCAGGTGGTGCGCTGCAACCAGAGATTGCGCGCGGTTTTGCACGCCAGGTGCGAACACACCCAAGTCATGCCCCAGAAAAGCCGAGCACCAGGGCTCGTTCAGTGTCGCTACGCGCGGCAGTCGATCGCCCAGGTGCCGGGCGACCAGTTCGGTGTATTCGGCAAAGCGGTATGCCGTGTCGCGGTTCAGCCAACCGCCTTCCAGGTGCGCGGGCAGGTCCCAATGGAAAAGGGTGGCATTGGGCGTAATGCCATGTTGGTCCAGCGCGTCGAGCAGTCGTTTGTAGAAGTCCATGCCGGCCACATTCAAGCGATTGCTGCTGGTAGTGATGCGCGGCCAGGCGATCGAAAAGCGGTAGTGTTTGAAGCCCAGTTCGGCGATCAGGCGCACGTCGTCGGCAAAGCGGTGGAAGTGGTCACAAGCCACGCGCCCGTCGCTGGCATCCTTGATGCGCCCGGGCTGTGCGCAGAAGGTATCCCAGATGCTGGGCACCTTGCCATCAGCGGCGCTTGCCCCCTCAATCTGGAAGGACGAAGTGGCGCAGCCCCACTCAAAGCGTGTGGGCTGCAAAAGCGGGTCCAAAGTGGGCATTCGATTCATCCTCAAAAGTTGCGGGCTCGATTGTCCCGTGATTTGTCATTTTCTCGTTTCAATTTTCAAGGCTAAAACAATGCAAGTTCAAAAAGCTCCCAACGACAACTGGTGGCGCGGTGGCGTGATTTACCAGATTTACCCGCGCAGTTTTGCCGACAGCAACGGTGACGGTATTGGCGATCTGCCCGGGATCACGGCGCATCTGGATTACGTAGCCAGCCTGGGCGTGGACGGCATTTGGCTGTCGCCTTTTTTCAAGAGCCCGATGAAAGACTTCGGCTACGACATCAGCGACTACTGCGCGGTGGATCCCATGTTCGGCACACTGGCCGACTTCAAGGCACTGGTGGACCGCGCCCACGCTCTGGGCCTGAAGGTGATGATTGACCAGGTGCTGTCGCACTGTGCCGACCAACACCCCTGGTTTGTGGAAAGCCGCTCCAGCAAAGACAACCCCAAAGCCGACTGGTTCGTCTGGGCCGATGCCAAGGAAGACGGCAACCCGCCCAATAACTGGCTGTCCATTTTTGGCGGTAGCGCCTGGCAATGGGATACGCGACGTTGCCAGTACTTCATGCACAACTTCCTGACCAGCCAGCCGGATTTGAACTTTCACAACCCCGAGGTGCAAAGCGCGCTGCTGGAAACGGTGAAGTTCTGGCTCGACTTGGGCGTGGACGGTTATCGCCTGGACACGGTGAACTTCTATGTGCATGACGCGCAGCTGCGTGACAACCCGCCGCGTGGCCGTCCGACCAGTGAAGACCCGGCCGTCAACGCCGTCAACCCCTATGGCTGGCAATGGCACAAGTACGACAAGAGCCAGCCCGAAAATCTGGAGTTCCTGCGTAAACTGCGCACCTTGCTGGACCACTACCCCAATACCACCATGGTGGGCGAAATCGGGGACGACGATGGGCTGGCCCGTCTGGCTGAGTACACGCGCGGTGGCGACAAGTTGCATATGGCCTATTGCTTTGATCTTTTGGGAACTGAGCATTCCTCCACCTATTTGCACAACTTTCTCAGTCGTTTCGAAAGCATTTCGGAGGGTGGTTGGCCCTGCTGGGCGCTGTCGAACCACGACGTGCCGCGTTTCGCCACGCGCTGGGGCGGCGCCTCACCCGACGCCGCGCTGCTGAAGTTGTCGGCGGCCATGCAAATCAGCCTGCGTGGTTCGTCCTGCATTTACCAGGGCGACGAACTTGGCCTGCCGGAAGTAGCGATTGCCTTTGAGGACTTGCAGGACCCCTATGGCATCACCATGTGGCCCGAGTTCAAAGGTCGCGACGGTTGCCGCACGCCCATGCCCTGGGTCAGCAGTGCTCCCGACCTGGGCTTCGCGCCTGCGGACAAGCCTGCAACCAAACCCTGGTTGCCGGTTGCTGAAACCCATCGTACGTTGGCGGTAGATGCGCAGGCAGCATCTCCGGATTCGCTGCTGAGTTTCTATCGCCACCTGTTGCAGTGGCGAAAGACGCAGCCTGCCATCCTGCATGGCGACATGCTGTTGCTGGCAGCCCATCCGCAAGTGTTCGCTTTTGTGCGTGCGACTGATGCGCAACGTGTGCTGTGTGTGTTTAACTTCAGCGACCAGCCCGCACAGTTCGTGTTGCCTGCCGATTGCAATGTGGCGCAGGTGCTGACAGATAGCGGCTTAACGGGTGCTACCCTAAAGGACGGCAACGTGGAACTGGTACCTTGGGGTGGTCTCTTCGCGCAACTGGCCTAACCGTACTCACACAGATCCATGAACATCAAAGCACTGGCCAAGGAACTCGGACTTTCAACGTCCACGGTCAGCCGCGCTTTGAATGGTTACCAAGACGTCAATGAAGTAACGCGCAAACGTGTCGAGGAGGCTGCCAAGACCTTGGGCTACA
>CANFNO010000407.1 GCA_947447845.1 Burkholderiales bacterium
CCAAACAACTTGGCCACCAAATCTTCAGCCTTGGGACCTTGAATGGCCAGCGGCGAAACATCGGGCTCGCACACATTGACGTCAAACCGCCCTTCCGCTGCGACCGCGCGAACCCACAGCAGCATGTCGCTGTCGGCCAGCGAAAGCCAATACCGGTCGGCGAGCTTGAGCAGCACGGGGTCATTCAGCAAGCGTCCCTGGTGATCGCAAAGTGCCACATACTTGCCTTGCCCGACCGTCATCTTGGACAAGTCACGGGCGCATAAATATTGCACCAGCCGATCCGCATCCGGGCCTGCAATTTCCACCTGCCGCTCCACGGCCACATCCCACATGGCCACACCATGCATCACGCGGTGCAACTCTGCTTCAAGATTGCCGAACGACAGGGGCATCAGCATCTTGTTGTACACCGTAAAGTGCGTAACACCATCCAGCACGGTCGCGTCATAAAACGCAGAGCGCCGAATACGCGGACTCATGGTCAACGTAATTTGACTGTGCGAAGCTGGAATAGTTGTGTGTGGAGTATTCATGTCGTATCAGCGCAAGCTGACGATGTAGTGTGCGAGGTTTTCCATGTCATCTTCACTCAGTGTTTGGGCCACACTGGTCATATTTCCCGCATCATTATTGCGCGTGCGTGACTTGAAGTTGCGAAGCTGCTCCATGACGTAGTCGTATTGCTGGCCGGCCACTCGGGGAATTTCATTTTGCCCCCTGAATTCGCCAAGGTGACACATCGAACACAAGGTTTCATCGGCCTTGGCTTTCCCCAATTTGATCTTGCCTTCATCCGCAACGAAGGGGTTTGGCTTTGCCGGCAGTGACGCAAAATAATTGGCGATGTTGATCATGTCTTCTCGGCTCAGAGAGCCCGCCAGAGGTGACATGGTGTTGTTATGCCTGCGGCCTTCTTTGAAATCCTTGAGCTGGATATACAGGTAGCGCCAGTTCTGGCCAGCGAGATTGGGGTAGATTGGCAACACGGCATTGCCATCTGCTCCGTGGCAAGAAGCACAAACCTGTGCCTTGGCTTTGCCCGCTTCTATGTCCTGTGCGTTAGCTGCCGTGTGTACTAGTACAAGACTGGCAAACATGGCCAGTACGCGCATCAAAGTCTTCATGTATTTTCCAGAATTTTGCAAAAAAACGGCCACCGAAAAGGTGGCCGTTGTTGTATCACGAACCATGGCGCCCTCGCACTCGCGAGGGCAATCCGCTTTACTTGCTCAGTGCGTAGACCACCATGGAATTGCCACGCTTGAAGTCAAGTTGATTGTTGCCGCCGCAACCCATCGCAATGTATTGCGTGCCAGCCACGCTATAGGAAACCGGCATGGCATTGGCACCAGCTCCGCAGTTATGTTCCCACAGCAGCTTTCCAGACTTGGCATCCAGCGCGCGGAATAGTCCGTTGCCTTCACCGTAGAACACCAGACCGCCTGCTGTGGCCAGGGCTCCACCAATCAAAGGCTGTTCGGTGTCAAATTTCCAGGCCACCTTGCCGGTGTTGTAGTCCACGGCAGACAGTCGGCCCCATTGCTTTTCGTTTTCAATCACTTTGAACGCCCCACCGAGCCATAGTTTTCCGCCTGGATAACTAGCGGTCTCCACATGGTAGGTCATGGGCTGGTGCAGGTTGAGGGCATAGCTCAGGTGCAGATCCGGGTTGACTGCCATGGGCGACCATTCCACGCCACCATTGGCACCGGGCAACATACGCGCGCCGTTTGCAGTGGGCAAGACCCACATGTTTTCTTGCGGAATCATGGCCTCAGAGAAGCGGATGAGTTCACCCGTCTCACGGTTATGCACGTAGACGTGGCCGGTCTTGCCACCATGGATCACACCCGGAATGGTCTTGCCGGATTTGTCCTTGACGTCCACCAGGATCGGGGGGCTCACAGCGTCCAAGTCCCATACATCGTGGGCGATGTATTGGAAGTGCCACTTGTATGCGCCGGTGTTCAGGTCCACCGCAACAATGGAGTCCGTGTAGAGATTGTCCCCGGGTCGCTCTGCTCCGTAGAGGTCAGGCGAAGGGTTTCCGACCACGAAGAATATGGTGTTGGTCTTGAGGTCAACTGCCGGGTTCATCCAGACACCACCACCCAGGGTCTGATAGAAGGAACTGTCACGCGCGAGTTGTGCCTTTTCAGCTGCAATGTCACGGTGCATATTGCGACCCGTCGCGTCATTGACAGCAAACACGCCTTCGTGTCCCTTTTCAGGAATGGTGTTGAATGTCCACAAGAGCTTGCCATCATTGGCATCAAAGGCCTTCACAAAACCGCGGATGCCGTATTCGCCACCATTGGTGCCGATCAGCACTTTGCCGCCGACAACGGTGGGCGCCATCGTTTCGCTGTAGCCTTTTTCGGGGTCGGCGATTTCAATGTTCCACAGCACCTTGCCAGTCTTTGCATCCAGGGCAACCAGACGCGAGTCCAGAGTGCCCATAAACAACTTGCCACCTTCAACGGCCACACCCCGGTTGTTAGGGCCGCAGCAGAAGGTGGTGATGGGTCCCATCTTGTGCTTGTAATGCCAGAACTCTTTGCCGGTAACAGCATCCAGCGCGTACACATGGTTGAACGAGGTGGTCATGAACATGACACCATCCACCACGATGGGTGCTGTTTCCATCGACTCCAGTACTTCAGTTTGGAAGGTGAACTTCGGGCGCAAGCTCTTGACGTTGCCGGCATTGATCTGCTTGCCCGGATAGAAGCGCGTTTGTGCGTAATTGCCGTGGGTGTGTAGCCAATTGGCAGACTGTGTTCCGGCTTTATCTAAATCGGACTGCGTGATGTTGATGCCCTTGGATAGCGTGCTCGCCCCACTGCCTGCTTTTTGTCCCTGAATTTCTTGCGCGGACGCGGTGCCTGCTATAGCCCCCAACGCAATAGCAAATAGTCCTACGTATTTCTTGACATGCATATTCATCGGTTACCTCTTTATATTGTGTGGTTAACAGAGTTTGCTTGGAGCACCCTTGATTCCTCAGCCCTGAGCAAGACGCCTTTGTATACCTCTGATATTTTTCTCAATATGGGGTTTACCCTTTGACGCACCGCCAGTTAGGGTTTGCTATGAGGCATTGCTTCTGATGCTTCGGCACTGCTTGGGTTAGGCTTGTAGTTTTTCACGTGTGGGGTTGCAAGATGAAATTTCTATATTCGGCATTTGTGTTTTTGTTGTCGCTGCTGTGCAATATGTCTGCCAATGCACAACTAGGTGCAGATCAGATCAACACCAATGGCCAATATGTGCTGGCTGCAAAGGCGGGAAATGTGGCACGCGTGGCCCAGTTGCTAAAGCAAGGTGCAGCCGTAAATTCACGCGACCGGTTGGGAAATTCGCCTCTCAATATGGCGGCGGCCAAAGGTAACTTGCCTCTAGTCGAACTGTTGTTGGGTGCTGGAGCCGATCCCAATATTGCAAATATTTCCGAGGTCACTCCTCTGATGGGCGCATGCTTTTCTGCCAATGCAGACATCATCAAAAAGCTACTGGATGCGGGTGCAAAAGTGGACGCAGTGGACCGGGTGAAGAAGACCGCTGCAACCTATGTTGCCGCCAATGGCTGCGTCCCCTGCATGGAGGCATTGCTGGCTGCCGGTGTGTCGCCCAATGCCGTGCTGGATAACGACCTCACACTGCTGATGTGGGCAGCTGGCTCAGGCCAAGCGCAGATGGTGCGCTATCTGCTTGATCACGGTGCCAACAAGGACATGAAAGACAACCGGGGACTCACCGCATTGGCTATTGCTCGGGATACCAAAAACGATGCAGTCATAGGTTTTCTAGGCGAGTAAATAGATGGGAATTTGACAGCATTCTGTCGGCTGAAAATAATTCACGAGGCTGTTGAAATATATTTTTCCAAGAGAAACCTCTGCCCAAAATCCCATTTAATC
>CANFNO010000408.1 GCA_947447845.1 Burkholderiales bacterium
GCAGATACCCCGGCTTCTTTGAATTGGCTATCGGCTGCGTCCAGCGCCTGAACCAACTTGTCTTTGAGGGCCGGGCGCCGCGCCGCCAGGGTTTCGTTGCCGTTGAGCATGCCGGCCGACATGCCGCGGTGCGTCTGGCTCAGCTGGATTACCTTGTTCAGTGCGATCAGGGGAGCGCTACCGCGTTTTTCCAGCGTGGCTCTTTCCTGCTGCTTGAAGGTGTTTGCAAAATAAAGTGTTGCGGGGATGGCCGCAATGACCAGGGCGATGATTCCCAAAATCATGAATTTTTGAATCAGACTGAGCCGGTGCTGCATAACTATCTCCTGCATTTATTTTGGTAGTTCTGCACCGGTATGGTGGACAACTGCGAGTGCGAAAAATGCACTTATTTGGGGAATGTTACGCGCATTTATGCGTGACGCAGCCCGAAATTCCGACAAAAATCAACAGCCAAATTGACTTTGCAGCAAGGTATTGGGCAACCAGGCTTCAGTCGGTGCCAGACTGTGCTGCGTTCTTGCCCTTGAAGGGTGCATAAAAGGCCTGGATGCGGACCATGTCGGCCTCCAGATCCCCGCTGGGATGAAACACCGGCCCCAGGCCGCTGATCTTGCGCTCGTAGTCCATGTAGGCCAGCACGATGGGCACACCCGCGCCGGTGGCGATGTAATAAAAGCCGCTTTTCCAGTAGCGCACCTTGCTGCGGGTGCCCTCGGGCGGCACCACCAGTTGCAGGGGGCCGTCTGCCGCTTTGATGGCCTGCACCGAGGCCGCGACCAGGTTGTTGGCGCTTTCACGGTGGACCGGAATACCGCCGAGCCACATCATCAGGCCGCGAAACGGTGGCTTAAAGATTTGCTCCTTGCCCATCCAATAGATATTGAGGCGCAGCACAAAGGCCACCATCAAGGTGTAGGGCAGGTCCCAGTTGCTGGTGTGGGGGGCGGCAATCAGCACACTCTTTTGCCCATCGGGCGGCAGACTGCCTTCGATTTTCCAACCGCTAAGCTTGAGAAAAATGATGGAGAAGGCGCGCAACAGCGTGTTCACACCGGGCGTATCGAAGATGGTTCTATGCATGTGGGGCTGGATTCTAGATTGCACTAGCGGCGAGAATGCTGACATGGCAAAACATGTTTCAGAAACCCCGGCCACACAGATGCTCAAGGCCAACAAGGTGGTGTTTACCGAGCATCCCTACGAGTACCTGGAGCACGGTGGCGCGCAGCACAGTGCCGAAGTACTGGGGTTCGATCCTTTCATGGTGGTCAAGACGCTGATCATGCAGGACCAGGATGCCAAGCCTTTGGTGGTGCTGATGCATGGCAACTGCAAGGTGTCCACCAAAAATCTGGCACGCCAGATCGGGGCCAAGTCGGTAGAGCCTTGTGCACCCGAAGTGGCCAACCGGCATAGCGGCTATTTGGTGGGTGGCACTTCGCCCTTCGGTACGCGCAAAAACATGCCGGTGTTTATCGAGGAGACTATCCTTGGCTTGCCCCGGATATTGATAAACGGTGGGCGCCGCGGCTATCTGGTCGCGCTGGATCCGCAGGTCTGCCTGCAATTGCTGGCCGCAAAAAAGGTACAGTGCGCGCTGGCCGAATAAGAAGCGGCATATCACAGGAGAATTGGTTTGAATTCGTTTGCAGTCGTCTATCCCGTCTTGGCAATCCTGGCGGCCTACGCCATGGGTTCACTGTCGTTTGCGGTGATCGTCAGCCGCGTCATGGGACTGAACGATCCGCGAACCTATGGCAGCAAAAATCCCGGAGCCACCAATGTGCTGCGCTCTGGCAGCAAAGCGGCTGCCATTGTCACGCTGCTGTTGGACGCGCTTAAAGGATGGCTGCCGGTGGTGTTGGTGAAGTGGTTTGGCAAGCCCTATGGCTTGGAGGAGGGCACGCTGGCACTGGTGGGGCTGGCTGCGTTTGCCGGGCATTTGTATCCGGTGTTCTTTCGTTTTATCGGCGGCAAGGGCGTGGCTACGGCGCTGGGCGTCATCGTTGGCATCAACCCTTTGTTGGGTTTGGCGGTGGGTGCGACCTTTGGCATCGTGGTGTTTATTTCCCGCTATGTCTCCCTGTCATCCATAGTGGCTGCGGTGTTGGCACCGGTCTATTACCTGCTGGGCGATGGCTCGGCTTGGTACGCCGACGGTCGCGTGGCGTTTGCAGCAGCGATCATGGCGGGCCTGCTGGTCTGGCGGCATTACGAGAACATTAATCGATTGCTCAAAGGCACGGAATCACGCCTGGGCAAGAAGAAGGCGCACTAGTTGGCGCTAAGGGGCGCTACTTAGCGTTAGGGGCAAAACAGCGCGGCGCCTTAAAAGGGCGACGCGATGTCATTGCCCAAAAGCAGAATGTGGTAATGATTGAGTTGGGCGCGCACACTGGATGCCGGTAGTGCGGCACGGATATTAGGCGCCCCTTGCGCGGTGGCGTGCACCCAAGGCTCAGGCAATAACTGCCCTTCGGCCGATCCCACAATGGCGACATAGGGCATATTGGCCTTGAGGCTACGGCGCAGCACCACACCGAGTTCATCGCTGTCCATGCGGACGTAGGTGCCAGGTGGGCACAGACCCACCACCCGCATCAGGGCGTGTCCGATTTCATCTGATTTGGCCGAATTGGCAATCACGGCACGGGCCGATTCCGTCGCACTGCGACCAGCACGAGACAGGCGCGGGCTGATCATGGCCGCATATCGGTCCACCATCTTGAGAATGCGGCTCAGGCGGACCGAGGAGGGGACGCTGCGGAAATCCCCTGCGTCCACATTGTTGTCGTGGTGGCCGCCCACGATTTCCAGCCAGTCGTCATCCCGCACGCCCATATTGCCCAGCAGCATGGCGCCTTTCAGGGGGTGCAAGCGGATCATTTCCTGTTGAACCGGGTTGGGCTTTTCAGTCTGGTTGGCCAACACATCCTGCATCGCCGTCATGGCAACGTTCATGGTCAGTGCGGCGCGCACCAGGCTGTCGCGCTCCTTGGGAGGCAATTCCAGCACCTTGGCAATCAGGTGGCATAAGACCGCACACACCAGAGAGTGAGACGCGCTATAGCCCACAGGCGAATTGCTCGCCAACTGAAATAACAGGTAAAGGCCGGCATCCGGGTCGCGCTGCATCAAGCTTTGCATCCAGCGGTCGTATTGCACGGCCCGGTGGGCAAATTCCTGAGTCGCGTCAGGGCTGCTAAGAATGATGCCCAGGCCGGACTCCAGATCCGACCATTCGGACAAGAGGTCCTCGTATTCGTTTTCGTCCTTGACGTGCATGGCGTATGTTGGTTGGTCAGTAGCGCTTTTCAAGAACCATCTGGTCGTTGTTGCGGGTCATTTGGAAGCGGGACAAAAAACTGTTGCCCAGCAACACGAAAGGCATGCTGCCGGCGGAGACCACTGAGTCTACGTCGTAGACCATGACATCGCCAATGCGAACCGACTCCAGCCTCAAACGCCAGGCTGGAACGATGCCGTTTGCGGTGCTCATCTGTATTGGCTGGCCGTTCTGAAATTTGAGCCCGATGCGCTGTGCTTGATCTGCACTGATCGACACGGCGCTGGCGCCGGTATCCACAATGAACTGCACCGACTGGCCGTTGATCTGCCCGAGGGTAAAAAAGTGCCCTCCACTGCCCGCGCTCAAAACCACACGGGAGCCGTTGGCTCCGCTGTTGCTGGCGCCGACTTGGGCCGGGGCATCACCCACGCGCACGCTCTGTTGTTTGCCGCCAATCTCCAGTACAGCCACATCACCCTGTGTGGAAACCACTTTGACACCCTTGTAGGTTTCACCGGCTGCAACGGACTTGGGCGGTGCTCCATCCACAATCAACAAGGCCCGGGCGCCCAGCATGCCCGTAAGCGCTACCGTCTGCGCGCCTACGTGCTGGTTGAGCAACAA
>CANFNO010000409.1 GCA_947447845.1 Burkholderiales bacterium
TGACGCTCTAGCAAAGGTCAACGATTACCTGCCCAACCTCATTTTTTGCGACATTCTGATGCCCCGTCTGGACGGTTACCAGACTTGCGCGATCATCAAGCGCAACGCCAAATTCGCAGGCGTACCTGTAGTCATGCTGTCCTCCAAAGACGGTGTCTTCGACAAAGCCCGAGGCCGCATGGCGGGCGCCCAGGACTACCTGACAAAGCCTTTCTCCAAAGAGCAGTTGCTAAACGCAGTACTGCAATTTACAGCCGCAGCGCAAGGGACTGTTTGATGACCATACATAAAGTATTGATCGTGGATGACTCCAAGACGGAGACCATGTTCATGACGGACCTGCTGCAACGCAACGGCTACACCGTGCGCTCGGCTGAGAATGCCACCGAGGCCTTTGCCCGCCTGGCCGAAGACAAGCCCGATCTGATTTTGATGGACGTCGTGATGCCGGGTCAAAATGGCTATCAACTCACACGCTCGATCAACCGCACTCCGGAATTCACCGGCATTCCGATCATCATGTGCACCAGCAAGAGTCTGGAGACAGACCGTGTCTGGGGCATGCGCCAGGGCGCGCGTGACTACATCACCAAACCGGTGGATTCCACCGAGTTGTTCGCAAAAATCAAGGCTCTGGGCTGACCCATCACGATGGCCAACCGCGAAGCACTCCGAGAACTTCAGGCCCGACTGGCCAAACGCTTGCAGGCAGCCCAAAACGAGGGCATGTCAGTGTCCTGGCTGGCGGTCAAGGCAGGTGGGCACAACTACCTGCTGCCATTAGGCCAAAGCGGCGAGATCGTGCCGCTGTCCAATTTGCAACCCGTGCCTTATTCCAAATCCTGGTTCAAAGGCGTTGTCAATATCCGCGGTGGCCTTTTTGGCGTGGTGGATCTGGCTGGTTTCGTGGGTGCCCATGGCGGTGCGCAACCGGTTTCGACACCCATCGGTAATGAGACCAGCGTGGTCACACTGAATGCGCTGCTGGAATTCAACTGCGGTCTGCAAGTCGACAGTCTCGCCGGATTGCGTGGAAGCGATGCATTTCGCTCCACGGTGCCGGCCGGGGCTGATGTGCCAGAGTATTTCGGCACCTGTTTCTTAGATTCCGAGGGCAGTAGCTGGCAGGAAATCAACTTGCGCGCGCTAACCCAATTCCCTTCTTTTTTAAGCATCGGTGCTTAGGGCCTGTTCCTACACCGCGTTTCACATCGGGTGCCAAATATGTCCGTCACTGACCAAATCAAAAACCTATTTTCCAAGAAGTCGCAGGAGGGTGATAAAGATGAAAGTCTGAGCCTTGCCATGCCCGACCAGGGCACCGAGTTGGAACCTCCGGAGACGGTTCTGGTGACCCGTCGCAGCGACCCGACCCGTCCAGCGCCCTTGCGCGGCGAACCACTGCCGACCCAGGCTGCTTCGCTTACAGACGAAGTGGTGGATAAAAACCTGATTGTGGTACCCGTTTTGGGCGCACGTTCGGCGACCGCGCATCAGGTTTTACTGGGTTTCATGTTGGGTGCGGCGCTTCTATTGCTGGCGGGTGTCACGATTTATGCGCTCAGCCAATCTGACCGGGTGGCACAGCAACTCGGTGTGACAGGGCAGTCACTGATGCAGTCGCAGCGTCTGGCCAAGTCGGCGACGCAGGCGCTGGTGGGCAATGCACCGGCCTTTACCGATGTGCAGGAGAGCTCCAGTATCTTGATCAACACCACCCGTGGCTTGCGCGACGGAGACATTGGCATCGCCTCACTGCCCGACAGCTTCCAGCCCGAACTGGAACTGATCGGCCCCTTGGTCGACCGGACCGAGAAGAATGTCAAGCTGGTGATGGCGCAGCAAAAAACCCTGACCCAGATCGGAGCCGCTTTGCGCCAGATCAGCCGCCAGTCCACCGAACTGCTGGAGATTGCACAAAACATATCCAACCAGAAGGTGCAGCAAGGCGCCTCCGCTGCGGAGATGTCAACCATGGGCCAGTTGGTCATGCTGACCCAGCGCATCGGCAAGTCATCGAATGAGTTTCTGACCACCGAGGGTGTGAAGCCCGAGGCCGTGCAGCAGTTGGGCAAGGACCTCAACAGCTTCAAGGAAATTTCTCAAGGTTTGCTGGGCGGAAATGCCGAGCTGCACCTGAGCGCTGCAAAAGACGGCGCAACCCGCCAGCAGGCCGAATTGCTGATCAAGCAGTTTGATGACATGCGCGTGCAAGGCGGTGCCATTCTGGGCAATTTGCAAGGTCTGGTGGCCGCACGCGAAGCGCAGACTGCCATCGTGGCAGACAGCGAACCTCTGCGCCGCGCGCTTGACGGACTGCAGCGCAAGCTCTCCGAGCAAACCGGTGTGGGTGGCGGGGCTTTGGTGATGCTGATTCTGGCGGCCGCACTGGCACTTGTGTCAGCCGGTGGTCTGTCGTATGTGCAGTTGCAGGAAGGTCGCAGGCGCCAGGCTGCAGCCGATGAGCAGCGCGAAGAAGCCGAGCACCAAGAGCAGGATGCCAAACGTGTCAACGATGCCAACCAAGCCGCCATTTTGCGACTGATGAACGAGCTGCAGACAGTGGCTGAGGGGGATCTGACGCAGGAAGCTACGGTGACGGAAGACATTACCGGCGCCATTGCCGACTCGGTTAACTACACGGTGGAAGAGTTGCGCTCACTGGTGAGTAACGTTCAAAAGACGGCGGCACAAGTGGCGCAGACAACCTCCGATGTGGATACAACCTCCACCGAACTTCTGGCCGCATCCAAAGAGCAGTTGCATGAAATCCGCGAGACGGGCCAGAGCGTGCTGGAAATGGCCGGGCGCATTAACGACGTGTCCACCCAGGCCCAGGAGTCGGCCCGTGTGGCGCGCCAGTCCCTGATGGCGGCCGAGTCCGGGCTGACCGCAGTGCAAAACGCCATTGGCGGTATGAATGCCATCCGCGACCAGATTCAGGAAACCTCCAAACGCATCAAGCGCCTGGGTGAGTCCTCGCAGGAAATTGGTGAAATCACCGAGCTGATTTCCGACATTACCGAACAGACCAATGTGTTGGCCTTGAACGCCGCCATTCAGGCCGCATCCGCTGGTGAAGCGGGGCGCGGCTTCTCGGTGGTGGCGGAAGAAGTGCAACGTCTGGCCGAGCGCTCGGCAGACGCCACGCGCCAGATTGCCGCGCTGGTGAAGGCGATTCAGACCGACACGCAAGACGCCATCGGCGCTATGGAACGCTCCACCCAGGGTGTGGTGGAGGGTGCCAAACTGTCGGATAACGCAGGCACGGCGCTGACCGAAATTGATCGGGTGTCACGCCGCGTTGCGGACCTGATCGAGCAGATCTCCAACTCCGCCTCGCGCGAGGCCGGTATGGCCAATGAGATGGCTGAAAACATTCAGCACATCTTTGCCGTGACCGAGCAAACCGGCGAAGGCACGCGGGTTACCGCGGGCCAGGTGCGCGAACTCTCGCGCATGGCCGAAGAACTGCGCCAATCGGTGTCGCGGTTCAAGATTGTTTGATGCGTGCAATCCAACCAGGTGCAAACCATGTCATCGACACTTTCCGCAGTGGCTGAAAACGAACCGGGTCTGGACGACCTGGGGCCATTGGCCTGGGTACTTGACGAGCTTCGCAAGTCCCTCGATGGCGCCACCAAGGCCATGCACCGCTTTGTGCGCGATGCCGAAATGGCCCGCGGCTCCGAGCTCAGCGAACTCGATACCAGCCACCTGCGGGTGGCGCGCCAACAACTCCACCAGGCCGTGGGCGCACTGGAAATGGTCGGCATGCCCGCACCTGCCAAACTGCTCCACGCCATGGAGTCAGCCGTGCAGAAGTTCCTGCAACGCCCCGAGCTCTGCAGCGACGATGCGGCCCTGCGTATAGAGCGTGCCAGCTTCGCGCTGGCCGAATACCTGGAA
>CANFNO010000410.1 GCA_947447845.1 Burkholderiales bacterium
GAGTTTCACACCGATCTTCTCCAGATTGCGCGCCCATGGGCTGACTGTGCGCGTGCCGCCTTCGTTGCTATCGATTACTTCCAACTCAAGAGCCTGGTTCTTGGCATTGCGCAAGGCGCCGTCGCGATATTCCCAACCTGCGTCCTTTAACATTTGTTGGGCACGGCGCAAATTGCCGCGCAAGCTGTTTTCGCCATCGGTGCGCGGAGCCATAGCCATGGGGCCGAAGGCAGCTTCAGGAATTTGGCCGCGCCAGGGTTCCAGCAAGGCCAGTTGCGACGCGTCAGGCATGCCGGTGGCTTGGCAGTCGGTATTGCCGAACAGTCCCTGCACCCGTTGATAGCCGCCGTAGAACATCTGGCGATTCATCCACTCGTAGTCCAGCGCCAAACCCAGGGCTTGGCGCACTCGCACGTCTTTAAGCAACGGGCGGCGGGTGTTTAGTACAAAACTTTGAAAACCGGTGGGCAAGCGATGCTGAAACTCCGCTTTGACCAATTCGCCAGTATCAAACTTTCGACCATTGACGCGTCTGGCCCAATCCCCGGCTGAGAAGAATCGCATCAGGTCGAACTCTCCGGCCTTAAGGGCCTCCAACCGCGCCGTGTTGTCCTTGTAAATCTTTACCAGAATACGGTCAAAGTTGGCTGTGCCACGGCTCACATTGAGGTCTTTGGCCCAGTACCCGGCATCACGCACATAGGTGATGTCTTTGCCTGGCACTACCCGTCCAATTCTGTAGGGGCCGCTGCCGATGGGAAAGTCCGTGACGACTTGATCAAAAGGCTTGCCCTCACCCCAGCGGTGACTAAACACTGGCAGCCCACCCACGGTGAGCGGTAACTCGCGATTTGGTTGTTTGAATCGGTAGCGCACAGTCAGCGGGTCCACGACATCGACCCCGGCCACGTCTTCCAAGGCGCCGCGCAAACTTGGCAAAACATAGGGGCCGTTCAGCACATCAAAGCTGTGCTTCACATCCAGCGCCAGCACCGGGTCGCCATTGTGAAAACGCGCTTTGGCACGCAGGCGAAATGTTGCGCTCAATCGGTCTGGCGCAACTTGAACGTCTTCGGCTAACAGACCGTAGCCCGCAGCGGTCTCATCCAAAGAGCCGGTCAGCAAGCTGTCAAACAACAATTGGCTAAGGTAAGCCGGGGCACTGCCTTTGATGGTGAATGGGTTGTATTTGTCGAAGGTGGAAACCCGCAGATTGCTGACCAGTCGCAGTTCGCCGCCCTTGGGAGCCTGCGGGTTAACGTAGTCGAAATGGCTGAAGCCGGGTGGGTATTTCAGCTCGTCCCAGAGCGCGTAACCATGCGCAGACCAGCTTGGCAAGGCACAGAGACTCAGGAGGAAACACAGTAAAAAACGCATGCGACAATTCTGCACCAGACAATGCATTCTTCTCGAGGACCTATGGGCTTTTTAGCTGGCAAGAAATTGTTGATCACCGGGGTGCTTTCCAACCGCTCCATTGCCTATGGCATTGCCAAAGCCTGCAGGCGCGAGGGTGCCGAACTGGCATTCAGCTATGTCGGGGAACGCTTCAAGGATCGCATCACCGAATTCGCTGCCGACTTCGATTCCACATTGATCTTTGATTGTGACGTGAGCAGCGATGCACAAATCGACTCATTGTTCAAGGACCTTTCGACAACTTGGTCAACATTTGACGGCTTTGTACACAGCATCGGCTTTGCGCCGCGTGAGGCCATCGCCGGCAATTTTCTGGACGGCCTGACGCGCGAGAACTTCAGAACAGCCCACGATATCAGTGCCTACAGTTTCCCGGCAATGGCAAAGGCCGCCCTGCCCTATCTGAACGACAAGGCTTCCCTATTGACGCTGACCTATCTGGGGGCCGAGCGCATCATTCCGCACTACAACACCATGGGCCTGGCCAAGGCCTCGCTGGAGGCGTCAGTGCGCTACCTTGCCGAGGCCGTGGGCCAGATGCCCGATGGCCGCTCCATCCGGGTCAACGGCATCAGCGCCGGACCGATCAGGACACTTGCCGCCAGTGGCGTCAAAGACTTTGGCAAGCTATTGAACTATGTGGCTGCTGCCGCGCCGACGCGTCGCAATGTGACACTTGAAGAGGTCGGCAACGTAGCTGCCTTTATGCTTAGCGACCTCGCCAGCGGTGTTACAGCCGAAATTACCTATGTGGATGGCGGTCACAGTAAAACCATGGGCGCGGTGGCGTCTGAATAAAAGTAACAATTCCAATATGAAAACACCTATCCCTTTGCATCAGCTACCCCAGAAAAACATCTTCCGTCCGGGCGACGTGTTCGTCTTGTTCGGTGAACTTTTTGGCCGGGGCTACGCCAATGGCCTAGTCAACGAAGCGCGTGCAGCGGGCATGAACATCATCGGTATTACCGTGGGCCGCCGCGATGCCAACAACGCCCTGCGCCCCCTTAACGACGAAGAATTGGCCATCGCAGAACAGGGCTTGGGCGGAAAAATCATCAATGTGCCGCTCATGGCAGGCTTCGACCAGGATGCGCCGACGGGTGAACCTACACCCACCGATCTCCTCGGCGCCCTTACCCTAAAGACCTGGACAGAAGACAAACTCGACTGGGCGCATATCGAAAAGTGCCGCCAAATCGGTGTCAAACGTTTCAAGGATTCATTGGCTGAAGTCATGGCCACTCTGAACGGCATGGTGCCGGATGGCAGCAATGTGTTTTTTGCGCACACCATGGCTGGTGGCATTCCCAAAGCGAAGGTGTTCCTTGCGATTGCCAATCGGGTCTACAAAGGACGTGGCGAGCGTTTCATGTCGTCTCAAGTATTGTTGGACAGTGATCTCGGCAAGCTGATTCTGAAGAACTTTGATGAAGTCTCGGCCAATACATTCCAGCACCTGATCGAAGCCAGCGCTGCGATCCGCTCGCGGGCAGAGGCGTCGAGCGCGCAGGTGCGCTACACGGCCTACGGCTATCACGGCACCGAGATCCTGATTGACGGTAGCTACGTGTGGCAAACCTACACCAACTACACCCAGGGCCTGGCCAAAATGCGTCTGGAGCAACATGCGCAGGATGCGTGGGCTAAGGGCGTGAAGGCCACCGTTTTCAATTGCCCTGAAATCCGGACAAACTCATCTGACATCTTCGCTGGTGTGGAGTTGCCGCTTATCCCTTTGCTGAACGCCCTGCGCCACGAAAATGGAAGTGCATGGGCAGAGACACAGTGGCAGGCTTGCGAAGCCCTGCTGGCAGATGGAGTTACGTTGGATGGCGTGCTGCAAAAAGTGCTGAATTTCCAGCGCAGCGAGGTGATGCTGCCATTCCGAAATTTTGCCGCCTGGCCCATGCCCAACAGCGCAGCCCAAGCCGACCTGACGATTGGCACCTCGGACGAAGTGCAGAAGATGCACAAGGACAACAAGGCCCTGGTTACCGACCTGCTGAGCGCACTGGTCATTGAAGCTACCGGCCCACTGATCTTCCGCGAATCTTCGGAGCCCACAGGCCCCGTGTTATGGCTGAACCACGACATCATTGCCAAGCAACTCAATTTGCTGCACGCATAAAAAAAGGGGCCGCTAAGGCCCCTTTTTAATGCGGCCTAGGTACTCATTCCCGCACGCAATCCGCAAAATAATGCGTCTTGCCGTCGGCATCCACCTCTTCGACCAGACCGTGCACATCGGTCTCGAAACCGGGGCAACGGGTGTTGAACTCGCGTGAAAACTTCAGGTAGTCCACGATCTTCTTGTTGAAAACCTCGCCAGGAATCAGCAGCGGAATTCCGGGCGGGTACGGTGTTACCAAACCGACCGTGATGCGGCCTTCGAGCTTGTCGATCTCCACCCGCTCCGTCTTGCGCAAGGCAATGTGGGCATAGGCATCGCTGGGCTTCATGGCCGGGGTCAGGTCGCTCAGGTACA
>CANFNO010000411.1 GCA_947447845.1 Burkholderiales bacterium
ATTCGCCATTCCCGCGCCACCCGGTTGGTCGTATCGCTGCGCGGAAGCGCCAACGAACTTGAACTGACTGTGCAGGACAACGGCTGCGGAATTGCAAAGGGGAGCCCGGCCCGAATCGGTCATCTAGGCATGGCCGGCATCATGGAGCGCGCAAACTCCATTGGTGCCGATGTAGAAATCTGCCCAGCTTTAGAAGGTGGCACCCGCGTATCCGTGCGCTGGTGCGCGGCGTCATGACCCACCTGTACCTTGTGGATGACCACCGGATCATGCGCGAAGGACTCAGGGTTTTGCTGCAGGCCTGGGGACACACCGTGGTTGGCGAATCCGCCGATCTAACGACAGCACTGGCTGAAATACAAAGACTCAAGCCCATGGTGCTGCTGCTGGATTTGCATCTGGACGGCCGCTCCGGCCTGGAACTGCTGGTCGCGATGCGCCAACGCAAGCTCGAGACCCGCTGCGTGGTTTTGACCATGCTGGCCCAACCGCGCATGGTGGCGGAGTGTTTGCGTTTGGGCGCCCAGGGCTATGTACTCAAAGGCTCCGCGGGCCAAGAACTGGCTACAGCCATTGAGGCTGCCATCATGAATAAACGCTACCTGGGTACCGGCGTAGCGGATCTTGTCGATCAATCCGACATGCAGGACGATGGTGGCAACCCCCTGAATGCCTTGTCACCACGTGAACGCCAAATCATCACCATGGTGGTCCAAGGCATGTCCAGTGCGGGTATCGGGTCCTTGCTTCACCTCTCGCCCAAGACGGTCGCAACCTATCGAAGCCGCCTGATGAGCAAGCTGAAAGTGCATGACGTACCGTCACTTGTTCGACTGGCCATAAATCATAAACTTCTAACTTAAATAACGTTTAATTTTGTCAAATAGATTAATTACAGCATTAATCACTACAAAATACATTATCAGTTGTCACTATCTCCCTACAGACAAATAGCCAATCTCCTCGTAAAGTGGCCATAGAGCACTGGTATTGACACCCAACGGGTGCACGGTGCGAGGAAGAACAACAATGACATTTGCATCCCAAATAGTGGCTGAACGTATGTCGTATGCGCCAACATTGGTACCCGTGTGCCATGCACCGCTGGATTCCGAATGGTCGACCTTGAGCGAGGTGGTGCAACTCTTGCAGTATGACGGCCATTGCAGTGCTGAAATGCATGCGCCCGTGTTTAGGCGCCGACGCATTCGTGCCGGTCAATCCCTGTTTTTGATGGGCCAGGAATTTGGTGGTCTGTATCTCGTGCGACACGGCTGTCTAAAGACCGTGATCACCCACGCGGAAGGGACTGAACACGTCATTTCCTTTTCCATGCAGGGAGACATTCTGGGAGCCGAGGGCAGCTGCCATCAGCACTATTGGTGCGAGTCTTTTGCCCTCAAGGATTGCGAAGTCATCCGTCTGCCCGTTGATGAATATTTTTCGCATGGGCGTGCCAGTGACGGCATCGAACGCATGCTTTACTGGGCCATTAGCCGGGAAGTTTGCAGGCGTCAGGCGGCCTACGCCATCGCCCATGCGGCCAAATCGGAAGTGCGGGTTGCCCGATTTCTGGTCGAACAATCCGAGCACCACGCCGCTTTAGGTTATTCGGCCAACCAGTTCACCTTGGCCATGACGCGCCGCGATATCGGCAGCTATCTCAGCGTCACACTGGAGACGGTAAGCCGGGCACTTTCGTCACTGAACCACCTGCACATCATCGACGTAGCCAACCGCGAAATAGTCATCCACTCCATGGAAGAACTGCAGGCTTATGAAGGCTGATGCACTAACCCGTTCTGTGCAATAGCAGTGGCATGCACTACAGAATAAATCCATTAAGCAAGGACGTGTTGCGTCGACTGGCGCAGGCGCGACTGATGACGCCCAGCCCAAAGTCCACAGAGGGTCTGAACACACAGGATGGTCAACGCCTGCTGGAAGATCTGGAGATCAGTCGCATCGAGCTCGAAATGCAAAACGAACATTTGCAAGAGACTTATGCCCGACTGATGCTGGCCCACAGGCGTGCCAGCGAGTTGTACGACCTTGCCCCAGTCGCTTACTTTTGCGCGAGCGCGCAGGGCTTCATCACCAATGCCAACCTGACCGGCTCGGCCATGCTGGGCGTGGAGCGCTCACGCCTGATGCACCAGTCGTTTGAAACGTTCTTCCTCGAAAGCCAGCGCGCACAGATTCGCAGCCTCGTGGCGCTGGCTATCGAATCCGGTGAAAGCCAGCGCGACGAACTCACCCTGTTGGCACAAAATGCGCCATGCCGCTATGTGCAAATGGACCTGAATGCGTCCGCCAGAAGCAACGAATGCCAGATCGTGCTGACGGATCTCACAACGCGTACCAACCTGGAACTGCAGTCAAAAGAAGAGGCCAGGTACTTGAAATTCGCGCTGGAGGCGGCGGGCGACTGCGTATGGGACTGGAACTTGCTCAGTGGCACGGTACGCTACTCACGGCAGATCGAGCAACTCTACGGCTACGCGTTTCACGAACTCGGTGATTCAATCGACATCTGGCGTGCGTTGGTGCACCCCGACGACCAATCCAGTTTCCTCAAGGGTGTGCAGCAATGCTTGTCGGGGCAGGACACGCGCCTCGCCTGCGAAGTACGTGTGCGATGCAAAGACGGTCAACACAAATGGATTCTGTGCCGTGGGGCAATATGCAACCGCACTCTGGATGGCCGTGTTGATCGCTTAGTCGGCACATACACAGACATTTCGGCTTACAAGGGAAAGGCCTGAGCCCGGTTGCCCACATCGATCGTGTTTGCTTGGTGTAAGTCGAGGGGGCACAAAGACCCGGTCCGGCAACTTAGCCTGCGCGCAAGCTAAAAGCGGTGGCGATATCCAATCGCAAAAAAGTCTTCCCCATTGGCGCCATAGTCGTTGAGCAAGTCGTAAATGGTGCAGCGGTGATGCAGGCGCGCAAAGAATTCTTCCGACGGTTTATCCGGGCTAGAGAAAGCCAACTCCATGACCAGAAAACTCAGCGTCTGACTGCCTTTGCCCTCCTTACCGCGCTCCAACGGGCTGATGCTGCTGGTGTAAGAAATCCCGATCGGGCCCACACGCAGGTCGGTCTGCAAAATATTTTTCCAAGGGAAACTGCTCCAGCGCAGTACGGGAACCACCCCGACTTCGGTTATTGAGGCGAGCCCCGATTGCTGTCCGAGCATGCCGTCCAGTTCCACTGACATGGGCAATGACTCTGAGCGCCACAGGGTTTTACTTGCAGTAAGCGCCACCAGGTATTGATCCAGATAGTTGGCCCTGCCCTCTGTCCAACCGGCGGGTTCGGTGTCGTAATACTGCCCGCCATAGGCGCCGATGCTCCAGTCGAATGTTTCGGCTCTTGCACGGCCCGCAAGCAACACTGAGAGAAACACAAATATGCAAGAAAGTACGCGCCAACAACCTGTAAGTGGGTGAAGTTTCATGGAGCAACTCATTGATGAAAGCCTGAATCAATCAGGCGTGTCAACATCCTAGCCGCTTCAAAATACCACCACTTTTTATGACGGGTATTTGGCCCCGTCAATAGCCAGTGTGATCCCATTGATAAACGCGGACTCGTCTGCAGCCAAAAAGACCACACCCCGCGCAATCTCAGCTGGATCTGCCAATCGCCCTGCCGGGACGGACTGCAGAATCCGGGACAGCGCATCCGGCTTTATCGCAGCCACCATGGCCGTGTCGGTGTAGCCGGGGGCGATGGCATTGGCCGTGATGTTGTGCGATGCACCTTCGCGTGCAAGCGACTTGGTAAAGCCAATCATGCCGGCCTTTGCTGCGGCGTAATTGGTCTGCCCGGCCTGGCCTGACAAAGCGTTCACCGAGCTGATATTGACGATGCGCCCGAATTGGCGCTCGCGCATGCCTTCAA
>CANFNO010000412.1 GCA_947447845.1 Burkholderiales bacterium
CACGCCCGGGTTGTTGCCGGGGCTATTGCTGGTAGCTTCCTTGGGACCATCATTGCCAGCCGCAAAGATAACGGCAATACCCGCAGCACGCAGGGCACGCAGGTCATCAGCAAACTCCAGATTGCAATTACCTGTCATCCTGCCAGTAAGCGACCACGAGGCATTGACGACATCGGGTGCGTCCGGCGTGGACGCATCAGCGTCCGGGTCCATCAGCCATTGAAAGGCCTGATGAATATCGCTCATGCTGGCGCGTCCAGCGCCGTTGTAAAGGCGCGCTGCAATCCATTGCGCATCCGGTGCAACACCGATGGAGTTGCCACCCACCAGGATGCCCAGCGCCTGCGTGCCATGGCCCATGGCATCGTAGGGCGTGCCCTCTTCGGCGTGCGGATCGAACCAACTGTTGGAACCTCCACGCCAGTTGCGCGCCAGATCAGGATGATCCAGGTCGGCACCGGTGTCCATGGTGGCAACCACGACGCCCCACCCCCTATGCCCCATGGCCCATAGCTCAGGTACCTGGATGGTCTGCAAATTCCAGTCGGGCTGGCGCCGGGCTTGCGCTGCGGTATCGGTAGCGCCGTCAGCCAAAGCCGCGCGCAATTCAGCACGCATGGCCACTGGCGCTGCACCAGGTGCAGTGCGTGAAACGGGCGTTCGCTGCGAACGGCCACCCTGCACAAATGAATCCAGGTCGACACGCGCAATTGCGGGGTCGGCCAGCAACTGCTTGACTGCGACCGCCGGCACCGTCAGAGCCACGGCGTTGATCAGCCAAAGCTCCCGGGTGCGTGAGGGTTGAATGGTAGCCAGCAAAGGCGCCACTTTGGCCCGGTTTTCAGCCGCTCGCGCTTTCAGCGCCAAAAGCAACTGGTTGTTGCGCGCCTGACGTGCGCCAGCCTGATAGGGCTGCAAGTCCAGCGAATCGGCAAACCGCACGATGACTGCGGTGTCTGCATGCGTACCCCGCCGGGCCATGGCCCGCTCCAAATCAGCACCGAGTACTCCGGAGTGCGCGGCTACGGCGCCCCCCAGCCAAAGGCCGCAGAGTAGGTAGGTAAAGCAGCGTTTGAAACCTATATGCCGCACGTGCGTGGCCCCCGGCAGACGCACCAGGCTATTGCACAGTGAGGTCAGTGATTTTCACCTGCCCCAGCAGCAAGGTAACTTTGTCGCCAGATTGCAGCACCTTGCCGGGATTACCGAACATCATGAAATAGTTGCGGTCTAACAGGATGTTGTTGTTCCGCGCTGTCTGGCGAATGCGTCCCAGCACCGGAGACTCTGGAACACCCAGACGGGCGCCATGCGCCTCGTCCAGCAGCATGGGCTGCAACTTGCCATCCAGCAGGGGAGCAGCCTTCTTGGCATCCAATACGCGATAGCGGAAATCCAGCATCGAACCGGCGGCCGATAGCCGCAATCCCTCGACCCGAATGCCCCACTGCGCCTCCAGCGCTTCAACAACAGGCGACTGCTCGTTCTGAGCAGCGCCTATCGCTTCTGGACCGCTTGCACAGCCCACCAACTGGAGGGCCGAGCACAGCAGTCCCAGTCCGACTACACGGTGCAATGCGGGAATGGAAACTTCAACAAAACGCATGGACTACTCCCAAGCGGCTCACAGTGAGCCGCCCTTAAAGGAGTCAATAGTAGCGCCAACGGTCTGCAGCTGAATGCCGATTCTTCCGGTGCCCTTCCAGGCGCCTACGTCGGGCAATTGCACACCGCCAACAAAGCCGGTTCCCTTGAACACGGTCACCAGGCCTTTGGCGTCCACCACTGCCGTCAGGATGTCATTGCTGCCAAGTGACACGGGAAATGCGGCCTGCTTGACGAACACCGAGACATTGTTGCCGCCGACCATCGTGGAGACCACGATTTCATCCACGCTGTTGTTGGACTCGTAGCGCACACGCACATAGTTGGCCGGTGCACTGGGGGTGCCACCGGTCGCCTTCAGAACCAAGGCGGAGTTCAGCGGAAAGGCTCCCAGGACGAATTGCGCACCTTGCGTCGCGCCAAAAGTAGCCCCCGCGCCGTTCCATATCGCCAAACCGCCCAGATTGCTGTTTACTGCTGTCGCAGCATTGCTCACAACCTGCAAATCGGATCCGGAACCCGTGTTGGCTGCTTGCGACCAACTGGGGGTTCCCAGGTTGCTGGCATCAGCGCGATTGAACGTGTCCAGCGTTGCCATTGAAGCGGGGGCCGCGGGCGTGGTCAGGTTGATCGTGACCGTGCCTGCCGTGTTACTCAATGCCAGGCCATCTGTGGCGCGGTAAGTGAAGCTGTCTGTGGCGGCGGTGCTCGTGGCTGAAGGCACATAGATGAACGAACCGTTGGCATTGAGCGTATAGGTGCCGCCATTGGCCGTGGGGCCGGCAGCTGCAACTGCGCGTATTGGCAGGGGCAAGCTATCGGAATCACTGTCATTGGATAACACCCCTTCGAGCTCACCCACGCTCAGTGTCACGCCCTTGACTGAGTTGTAGACGTCGTCCGTTGAAACGGGCGGCACGTTGGGCGTGCTGTTGGTTAGTCCACCACCTGTCACGCCAGCCGCGCCATAGGCCAACTGGGTCAGCATGCCGCCATTGGACAAGCCATTGTTGGACAGATTGAGGCGTCGATCGATGATCGGATAGATCGCACCGCCAGCATCCGCCACCAGCACCACGTCCATGGTCTTGGCTGCGGGCAAAAGCGCGGTGTACTGGCTGGTGGGGTAGGCATAAGGTTTGCCGTCCTCGGCCACCGGCGTCCAGAAATTGCCTTGCAACAAGGGCACGTGGGTGGTCAGGCCCGCGTTGAGCAACCGCAACAGGGTTCGACCCGTGTTACCCACCGGGGTCACTACCGAATTGGCGTTGGGATAGGGTTGGCCGTTGATCAGAAAGTACTTGGGCGCGTAGTTGAAGGTACTCGTCAGGCCGGGAGTCGTGCCATAACTATCGTTGTCCACCGCAGCATGAAGCACCGGATCAATTTCGCTGTACAGCAGTGTGGCCTGGTTGTCGTAAGCCACGCCGGTGTATGCCAGAGCGGCTACACCAGTAGCCGCCTCGGCTTGGTTCTTGGTCATCGCGCCATAGAGGCCCATCTGAACTTGAACCTGAGGCTGCGTGCCGCTCTGGTACAGGTAGGTACCGGGCTTCACGTTGGACCAGGTGTAGTCTTTGATGCCGCCACCCGCTCCCGCTTCAGCGTCAAAAGATCGTACACGGGCAGTTGGAGTGGGGCGGTTGCCGGTATCCCCACTATCCCAAACCGGAATCATGGGCTTGATCAAGCCGTTGATCACCAGGGATGTGGGCACCGGCAAGTCGTTCGACAGGCTGATTTTCAGCTCGGTGTCATTTGCCGGCACTGTCAGCGCAGGGCCTGGCGCGGTAGCGGAGGCAGCGCAGTTGGCGAACCCGCTGTCCTGGCACAACACATAGCCCCACATCGGAATGCCAGTGCCCCCATTGGGGTCGGCCAGGGTGAAGGTGGTGGCCTTCAAGTAGTAAGTGATGGCAAAGGCTGGCCCAGGTACGGACAGCACGGCTGCGCCAGCGGCCAGCGCCAGCGCAAGGCGTGAAACAGATTGGATGCGGTTCATGGTGCAACTCCTTCGGTGATCTTTTCTTCTCCGCCGTATTCCGCCCACAAGGGAGAGCGGTCTACAGGCATGCTGAATGGGGCTTGGTCGATTAGGTTCATTGCACGTTACCGCCTGCAAAGTTGTCCACCCGGGCGCCGATGGGCAGTGACATACCAATGCTGCCGGATCCGGTGAATGTGGTGCTGGCTGTGCCCACGATAGTGGACGAGGCTCCAACAGTCTTCCACACGGTCACCTTGCCGTTTGTATCGACCAGTGCGGTCAAAATATTGCCATTGACGAAGTTTGCATTCG
>CANFNO010000413.1 GCA_947447845.1 Burkholderiales bacterium
CGGGTGCGGCCACGCTGGGGTGGTAGCCCTTGTCGATGGCCACCACGCTGCCGCTGCGCACGTGGTACACCGGGCCCAGGTCGTCTTCGTGCTTGTAGACAAATTGCGCGCCAAAGCCGTGGTCGGGGTTGAAGCGGAATTGGTAGACCTCCTGGTACTCGGTCTCGTGGGTGGCGCCGTCGGTCACACGCTCGGTATCGTGCTTGTGGGGTGGAAAGCCCGACCAGCCACCAGCCCCCACGGTGAAGAGCTCGCTGACCAGCAGGCGCCCGCGCTGGCTGGCGTTTTTTTGCCCCAGGATGTGCTTGATTTTGCGGTGGGTTTTGGTGTCGTCCGAGCCGTATTGAATTTTGTCGATCGCGTCTTGGCGCACTTCAAAAGGCTCCAGCACGTCGTCATAGCGTCCGCCACCAATCATCAGGTCGAGCTTGTCGGTGAGGCAGGTGATTTCGGCCTCTTGGCCCACGGGCACATACACCGCCTCGGGGTCACCACCCCACAGGTGTTCGCGCTTGCCAATGGCAGCAAACTGGTGCGCGCCCACGCGCACATCGCAGCTGCCGCTAGCGGGCATGAGCAGGCTCTCGTAGCCCGGCACGCAGTGCACAAAGCGCTCGCCCTTTTTAAGGCGCACGTGGTTGAAGTAGCACAGCGGCGTGGTGGCGTCATCGCGGTCCACGATGGGGCGGTTCTGGTTGTCAAACGGGGCAATGTGGCGGCTCATGGGGTGTCTCCGGTTTGCGTGGGACTAAAGAGGGCTCGTGCCGAGCGAACTGTTTTGCAAATCTGTTTGCGTGTGCTGCGCCATAAAGGTGTGCAGCTCTTCCAAAGTGGCCATGGCCTCGGCACAGGCGGTGCGGCTCACGTTGAGTGCCGCTGCTGCGGCGCCCCAGCGCATGGCATCCGCCCAGCCCTGGCCTTGCAATAGTTGCCACAAAAGCGTGGCGGCAAAGGCGTCGCCTGCACCAAAGGGCTTGCGCGCTTGCACGCTAAACACGCCTTGCGATAAGGCCGTGCCATCACGCAAAAATGCGCGGCAACCGCGCCCGCCGTCTTTGACCACTGCAGCACGGGTGGCACCGCGCAACACCTGCCGCGCGCTGTGTTGGTCGTCGCGCTGGGCCTGGGGCTTCTGGTGCTCCAGCACATCAAATTCTTCGCGGTTGCCAATCACCAGATCGGCCAGCTCGCAGGCGCTGCCCAAATGCGTTGCAGCCTCAGCCGCGTTGGCCCAACCGTAGGGGCGGTAGTCCAGGTCCAGCACCACCACCGTGCCCGCGCTGCGTGCCAATTCCATCGCGTGCAGCGTGGCCTCGCGGCTGGGGCTGGCGGACAAGGCGGTGCCGGTGACCAAGAGTGCACGGCTGCTGGCGATCAGCGCTTCCGGCATATCGGATGGCTCCAGGCACAGGTCTGCTGCGCCGTTGCGGTAGATGATGACCTGGCAATCGTCAGGCCGCATCTCGGTCAAAGCCAAACTATTGCGTGCGCCTGCATGCGCGGTTTTGATGCCTTGCACATCCACGCCGTTGCTTTGCAAAAAACTGCGCACATAGCGGCCCAGGCCGTCGTCGGATACGGCGCTGATGACGCCTGCACGCCCGCCCAAGCGGGCCAGCGCCGTGGCGATGTTGGCCGGTGAGCCGCCCACCGATTTGCGAAAACTCTGCACCTGCTCCAGTGGCACACCGGCTTGCTCGGCATACAGGTCTACGCCCGCGCGGCCCAGGCACAACAGGTCCAGATTGCGCCCGGAGGGGAAGGCAAATCCGTTCACCGCACCGTTCTCGAATTGGTTCACGAAAAATCGACCCACTGGCTATTGGCGTCGGCTGACTCCACGCAGCGCAGCATGAAGCGCACGCCGTCCACGCCATCCTGCGCTTCCGGGAACCACTGACCATCCAGGTGCTTGCGCGCCTCAGGCTCGGGCGACATGGCCAGCGCAAAGCGGCGATAGAGATTGGCCCAGGCATCAAAGTAGCCGGCAGGGTGGCCTCCGCCTACCCGCTCAAAGCGGGCTGAGGGGTCCAGGTAGCCGTGGCCGCGCTCGTAGGTCATTTCAGGCTTGCCGGCAAACGCCACCTTGAGTTGGTTGGGCTGCTCGTCCCACCATTCGACGCTGCCTTTTTCGCCCACCACGCGCACCTTGATGCCGTGTGCGCTACCGATATTGATGGCGCTGGCCCACAGCATGCCCACAGCGTTGCCTTTGTAGCGCAGCATGATGTGCGCATCGTCTTCCAGTGGCGCGCGTGAGGCCACAAAACTGCGGCGCATGCAGCTGAGCGACTCCAGCTCCAGGCCACTGATGAGTGCACCCATTTGGTAGCAATGCGTGGCCAGGTCGCCGATGACGTAGGTGGGGCCGGATATGGCCGGTGTCACGCGCCACTTGGTGCCGGGATCGGCACTCTCCACTTCCATCGAGTGGTAGCCGTGGGCAAACTGCATGTGCACCAGGCGCACTGCGCCCAACTCGCCGTTTTGCACCATGGCGCGGGCCTGGTGCACCATCTCGTAGCCGGTGTAGCCATACATCACGCCCAGCACCACCCTGCGCGCCCGGGCCAAAGCTTGCAGCTCTTGCGCGTCTTCCAGGCGGATGGTGAGGGGCTTCTCACAAATCACATGCAGGCCGGCTTGCAAAGCGGCTTTGGCAACGGCGTAGTGCGAGCTGTTAGGCGTAGCAATGCTGACCACCTGAATGCCGTCCGGCCGCCGGGCCTCTGCGGCAAACATGTCCTGGTAACTGGCATAGCAACGCTCTGCAGCCACGCCCAGACTCACGCCAAAGCTGCGGCCGCGTGCGGCGTCAATGTCAAAGGCACCGGCCACAAGTTGCATCAGGCCGTCGCGCTTGGCGGCATCGCGGTGGGAGTAGCCAATCTGGCTGCCTTTTCCACCTCCCACCATGGCCCAGCGCAAAGGTTGCTCAAGCAGGCGGGATTCAACAAAAGCGGTCATATGCAAAACCTTTCAAAAATTCAATATCCCGCGCCGGGGTGTGTGGCGCGAGACTTCCGATTCAAATGCCATGGCGCTGGTGGACCTGGCCTTCGCGCCACGCACTAACGGCCGCCGCCTGCGTGCTGTTGTGGGTAATGGCGGGCAGGCCCACGTCCCACCAGCAGTCGCATGATGACCATTGTGTGGGGTCTATGTCCACCACAATGACCACCGTCGTGTTGCTCTGGCGTGCGCTGTGCAGGGCGCTTTCCAGCGCGGTGACGCTGTCGGCTTTGACGGCAGTGGCCCCCATGGCGCGGGCGTGCAGCACAAAGTCCACCCGGGCCGGCGCCGTTTGCGCATCGGCGCGGCTGCAGTCTTGCAGCAGGTTGTTGAAGGAGGCATGGCCCACGTTGCGCTGCAGCTTGTCAATGACTGCAAAGCCGCCGTTGTCGCACACCACACAAATCAGCTTGTGCCCGGTGAGCACGCTGCTGTAGATGTCAACGTTTTGCAAAAGATACGAGCCGTCGCCCACCAACACAATGGATTCATGCTGCGGCCGGGCCATCTTGATGCCCCAGCCTGCCGCCACTTCGTAGCCCATGCACGAGAAGCCAAAGTCAATATCAAAATGGCCGATCTGCGGGCTTTGCCAGTTCATGTTGAGCTCAGCGGGCAGGCCACCGGCGGCAGTCACCACCGTGTCGCCCGCTTGCATGCTGCGGTTGACTGCGCCCACCACCTGGGCATAAGACACCGGGCCTGCGTGGGCCTCGGTGCGGCTGTGCACCTGCGCTTTCCATGCGGCGCTACGGGCTTCGCACAGCGCAGTCCATGCGGCATCGGTGTGCCAGCCTTGCAGGGCGGCTTCCAGCGCTTCCAACGCCGCGCCCGCGTCTGCACGCACAGACATTGCGCGGTGCTTGGTGGCATCGTGCCGCCCGA
>CANFNO010000414.1 GCA_947447845.1 Burkholderiales bacterium
AGGCGCCAGCGCCTGATCACACTTAGTAAAGCCACGTCGATCACTCCTGTATCTCCTGCTCCATACCGAGCAGGTCAGTGTGTACACGTGGGTCAAATTTGGATGCAAATTCCTAGGTCAGGTGGGTCAGTTTTAAATGCAAATCAACACCGAGGAGTTTCACTGTCAACCGAAGCACGTATTTATGCAGTGTAGGATGCCTACATTGCAAGCGTAGGCGGAGTCGTGCGAACAGGCATTCTCCAGTCAATTCCCTCAAGGAGCATGGATAGTTGTGCTGGCGTCAGAACCACCGCGCCACTCGTAGCCTTCGGCCATAAAAAGCGGCCCTTCTCCAGCCGTTTGGCAAACAGACACAAGCCCTGACCGTCCCACCACAGCATCTTGACGATGTCACCACGCCGACCACGGAAGACAAAGACGTGGCCACTGAATGGGTCCTTCTCCAATGCGCCTTGCGCAATAGCGGCCAGTCCATCAAAGCCCCGGCGCATGTCGGTGAGTCCTGCTGCCAGCCATATCCGCGTGCCAGAGGGTAGTGCGATCATGTAGAACCACGCACGGCGCGAAGCACGCTGCACAGACTGGCCTCGTCAATACTCCCGCTCAGCCTCACCAGCACCCCCGACACCTCAATCTCGATGATGGGGCCAACAACACCGCGCTTGATTGTGCGTGGACTAGATCGCGCAATAGCTCTCGACTCTTCGGGTTGCCGAGCCTCGGCCTTTACTTCCACCGGCAACAACACGCCCGAGTCGACAGATGAGCTAAGCGTGTACTGCTTGCGCCACATGAACAGCATATTGGCGTTGATGCCATGTTCGCGCGCAATGGCAGCGACGGAGGCGCCAGGTTCGCAGCACAAGCTCGCCAGATGGCGTTTCAAATTGAGGTCGTGGCGCTTGTAGGCACGCTTGTTCTTGTCCGAGAAATTCTGCACAAAGTGTCCAATTCAAAAACATGTGGACATTTCTGCAATAGGAAATTGCCACCATTCGCCTCAATGGTGGCAGGGCATCTAGCAAGCGGCTACAACGGTATGGGGCGGACGCTTACGGAGCGACTCACATTGCTGATTCTCTCGCTGCAAGCGCTCAGATTGACGCCACCTCGGCATACAACAATCTGACTGGTCAGTTGTGTACGTCTGACTATGGATCTGCAGACAAGGATCTCACAGGGCTTACTTTGTCGCCCGGTGTCTACTGCTTTGGATCGTCTGCGCAGATTTCAACAGGAGGGACCCTCACCCTGGACGGTTTGGGAAATACCAACGCGGTTTGGATTTTCAAAATGGGCAGTACTCTGACGACGGTTTCCGGCGCTTCGGTCATATTGATAAACGGTGCTCAACAAAGCAATATCTTCTGGCAGGTTGGTAGTTCCGCGACGCTTGGCACCACCACGCACTTCAATGGGACCATTATTGCGCTTACCAGCATTACCCTTACCACTAGCGCTACTGTCTCGGGACGCGTTTTGGCACGCAATGGAGCTGTGACCATGGATTCCAATACCGTTTCAGCGCCACAACCAAGCATTAGCATTTCCAAGTCGGTACTTGTTTTTTCTGACCCCATCAATGCGAGTTCCAACCCCAAGGCGATACCAGGCGCAGTAATGAATTACACCATCGCCATTCTTAATAGTGGGACCGGTCCCGTAGATGGCGGAACCATGGTGATAACCGATCCAATTCCTGCCAATGTGGCTATGTTTGTCAGCGACATCAACGGCGCTAATTCCGGGCCGGTAGTGTTTTTGCAGGGAAGTCCTTCTAGCGACTTAATTTATAACTTTACCGTGCTCGGAAGCAATACTGACGACTTAGATTTCTCAAGTGATGGTGGGTCGACTTGGGCCTATGTTCCAGCGCCAGGTGTTGATGGTTGTGACCCACTGGTGACCAACTTGCGCATCAACCCCAAGGGCCTATTTGCAAGCGCCGCCTCACCGCCTAGTCCAGGGTTTGCGTTAAATTTTCGTGTCTGTGTGAAGTGAGTTGTGCACAAACCAAGGAAGGTAACCCGTCAATCTAAATTGCTTGATATCGACTGGGACCGTTTATTCACCCTTATATTGCCGACACATAGTAAGCATGCTTTGACCTAGCACTACTTGCTTACCTCATCCACCAGTGTCCTGAACTCGTCAATATCCTCAAAGTTGCGGTAAACACTGGCAAAGCGCACATACGCTACTTTGTCGAGTTTCTTGAGTTCGCGCATCACCAACTCACCTATGCGAGTGGATTGCACTTCGCGCAGGCCCAGGTTGAGCAGCTTTTCTTCAATGCGCTCGATGGCTGCATCCACCTGTTCGATGCTGACCGGGCGTTTGCGCAGGGCCAGTTTCATGGATGCAATGAGCTTGGTACGTTCGAACTCGATGCGCCGCCCATCCTTCTTGACGATTGCCGGGAAGTTGACGTCCGGGCGCTCGTAGGTTGTGAAGCGCTTCTCGCAAGAGCCGCATTGGCGGCGCCTGCGTATGAAGTCACCGTCCTCCGACACCCGGGTCTCGACGACCTGGGTGTCCTGGTTACTGCAGAACGGGCACTTCATCGCGGGTTTACGCCTTTACTTGTATACCGGGAAACGCGCTGTCAACGCATGCACCTTGGCGCGCACGGCTTCGATGTTGGCCGCGTCCCGTGGGTTGTCCAGCACATCGGCCACCAGATTGGCGGTCAGGCGGGCTTCCTCGTCCTTGAAGCCGCGTGTGGTCATGGCCGGCGTACCAATGCGCACGCCGCTGGTGACCATGGGCTTTTCAGGGTCGTTGGGGATGGCGTTCTTGTTGATGGTCATGTGGGCGCTGCCCAGCACGGCCTCGGCCTCTTTGCCGGTAATGCCCTTGGAACGCAAGTCCACCAGCATCACATGGCTTTGGGTGCCGCCGCTGACGATGCGCAAACCGCGCTGGGTCAGGGTTTCGGCCACGATCTGGGCGTTCTTGAGGACTTGCTGTTGATACAGCTTGAAGCCGGGTTCCAGCGCTTCTTTGAATGCCACGGCCTTGGCCGCAATCACGTGCATCAATGGTCCACCTTGCAGGCCGGGGAAGATGGCGCTGTTGATGGCCTTTTCATGTTCGGCTTTCATCAAAATGATGCCGCCACGTGGGCCACGCAGGCTCTTGTGGGTGGTGGAGGTCACGACGTCGGCATGGGGCACCGGGTTGGGGTAGACACCCGCAGCAATCAGGCCGGCGTAATGCGCCATGTCCACCATGAAAATGGCGCCCACATCTTTTGCAACTTTGGCAAAACGTTCAAAGTCGATGTGCAGGCTGTAGGCCGATGCGCCGGCGATGATCAGTTTGGGTTTGGTTTCGTGGGCACGGCGCTCCATGGCGTCGTAGTCGATGGCTTCATTGGCATCCAGGCCATAGCTCACCACGTTGAACCATTTGCCGCTCATATTGAGGTGCATGCCGTGAGTCAAGTGGCCGCCTTCAGCCAGGCTCATGCCCATAATGATGTCGCCTGGCTTCAAAAAGGCCAGAAACACAGCTTCGTTGGCGGAAGCACCGCAATGCGCCTGCACGTTGGCGGCTTCGGCACCAAAGAGTTGTTTGACGCGGTCAATGGCCAGTTGCTCGGCCACGTCCACATATTCGCAACCGCCGTAGTAGCGCTTGCCGGGGTAGCCCTCGGCATACTTGTTGGTCAACTGGCTACCTTGGGCCGCCATGACAGCGGGGGAGGCGTAGTTTTCGCTGGCGATTAGCTCAATGTGGTGTTCCTGGCGTGCATTTTCAGCCAGGATGGCTTTCCACAGTTCGGGGTCGGTTTGTTCAACGAGGTTGGTGCGGTCGTACATGGCAGTCCTTTAAGACATTGGGCCTGTGAAGGTTGAAGAAACACAGGGCTGCCCAGGCGAACGGCTG
>CANFNO010000415.1 GCA_947447845.1 Burkholderiales bacterium
GAGCCTGGCCACCTGATGCTGTTGCAAGTCACCCATGACACCCGCTACCGCTATATGCCTGCGGTGGAAACGGCACAACACGTGGCCTATATGCAGCCGCGTGCGCATGCGACTCAGGTGGTGCTGGACCATGTGCTGCTGATCAACCCGCAGCCTGCACAAATACGCAGCATCGCTGACGTGTATGGCAATACCCGGTGCTTCTTTTCGCTACAGGTGCCGCATGAAGTGCTGTCCGTGGTGGCGCACAGCCTGGTGTCTACCCGTGCCAGCGCCATCATCACCAGCCTGCTGCCTTGGGAAAAGGTGCGTGAGATGTTTCGCTACCAGGCTGGCAACCGCTTTGACGCCGCCTCCGAGTTTGTGTTCCCCTCCCCCTTTGTGCCGCGCCATATCGAGTTTGCAGGCTATGCACGAGCCAGCTTCACACCCGGCATGCCCCTGCTGAATGCATGCACCGATCTGATGGAACGCATCCACACCGAGTTCACGTATGAGAGCCAAAGCACCCAGATCAACACGCCCGCCCTGCAGGCACTGGCCCAGCGCAAGGGCGTGTGCCAGGACTTTTCGCACATCATGATTGCCTGCCTGCGCACCTTGGGCCTGCCCGCGCGCTATGTCAGCGGCTACGTGCTGACGCACCCGCCCGAGGGCCAGCCGCGCCTGGTGGGCAGCGACGCCTCACACGCCTGGGTCAGTGTCTATCTGCCTGACCTGCCCGAAGGCAGCCGCTGGGTCGACTTTGACCCGACCAACAACCGCTGGGGCTGGCACGCGCCTGGCGAAGACTATGTCACCGTAGCCACTGGCCGTGACTTTGGCGACGTCTCGCCCCTGCGCGGTGTCATCCATGGCGGTGCAAGCCATACCTTGACGGTTGGCGTGACCGTGGCGCCGGTGGGCGAAAATACCGAGCCCAACTCCGATTTGCGGCAAACACAATCGCAATCGCAGTCCCAATCACAATCGCAATCCCAAAATCAATCGTAGGAAACAACATGAGCGTTTACGACAAACTGGCCGAACTCAACATCACCCTGCCCCCGGTAGCCATTCCCGCTGCGGCCTATGTGCCCTTTGTGCAGACCGGCAATCTGGTTTTCCTGAGCGGCCATGTGGCCAAGAAAGACGGCAAGGCCTGGGTCGGCCAACTTGGCAAGAACATGACTACTGATGAAGCCAAGCTCGCGGCACGCGGTATCGCCATCGACCTGCTGGGCACATTGCACGCAGCAGTGGGCGACCTGAACCGCGTCAAGCGCATCGTCAAGCTGATGTCTCTGGTCAACTCCACCGGCGACTTCACCGAGCAACACCTGGTCACCAACGGCGCCAGCGAACTGATTGGCGAAGTGTTTGGTGCTACCAAGGGCGCGCATGCCCGCAGTGCTTTTGGCGTGGCGCAGATCCCCATGGGCTGCTGCGTTGAAATCGAGATGATTGCGGAAGTGGAATAAGGCTGTTTTGACACCCAACACACGGGCGGCTGCGTGCGCCACGCAGTAGCCCGGTTGCGCGCAGCACGCCTGGCGCGCAGTGCCAAGCCCTTTATCGCCAGGGGTTCGCGCGCACCCCGTTGCCCGGGTTGCCGCGTCATATTCAGCCACTGCATGTGCGCTTTACAGCCCCACATGCCAACCCGCGCCGGGATGTGTCTAATCATGTGCGACATCGAACCGCTCAAGCCCAGCAACACCGGCTGGCTGATTGCCGACGTGGTGACCGACACCAGCGCCTTTGGCTGGGCCCGCACGGTGGTAGACCCCGACTTGCTGACTCTGCTGGCAGACCCGCAATGGCAACCCTATGTCGTGTTCCCCGGTGAATTCGTGGCCGACACCGAACGCGTGGTGACGGAGTTGACCGAGCAACCGGATAAGAAACCTCTGTTCATCCTGCTCGACGCCACCTGGCCTGAAGCCTGCAAGATGTTTCGTAAAAGCCCGTATCTGAACCACCTGCCGGTGCTCAGCTTGCAGCCCGAACAGATCTCGCGCTACCGCCTGCGCCGCTCCAAGCGCGACGACCACCTGTGCACCTCGGAAGTGGGCGCGCTATGCCTTGCTCTGGCCGGTGAGCAACACGCCGCCGACACGCTGGAAGCCTATCTGGATGTGTTCACCAACCACTACATGAATGCCAAGCATTCGGTGCCGCCGGATTGGGAGGATGCTGCGCATTTGCGGCTGCGGGAGTTGGGGTTGCAGCTAGAGGTGCAGGAGCCCTGAAGTCAGGAAGGTTTGGCTTGGCCTTTCTGGACAACCGCCTTTGCCTTTGCCTTGCCCGTGGAACTTTGCGAAAAAAGATCCAGAGCACCTAGAAAATTGTTCGCTTTAGCGAGCTCGCCGCTCAGTTCCAGAGCCATCCTGATTTCTATGGGAGACATCGATTCAGACAACTTCCTGCGATTGGTCGCGGCGACCCCTTGATTTGTTGAATCGTTCGTAGCAGCGAGGTTGTATAGGGCGTAGGCAATCACGCGATTTGGCTCCACGCCTTGACCGTCTTCGTACTTGGCGCCGAGATTGTTCTGAGCGATCGTATTGCCCTGGTCAGCCGCGAGCCGGTACCATTTCACTGCCTGCTTGTCGTCTTTTGGAATACCCCGGCCAATGCCGTAAATCACACCCAAATTGCTTTGTGCGCGAGCATAGCCTTGCTCAGCAGCCAGGCGGTACCACTTCACGGCCTCGGCATAGCTTTGTGGAACACCTTGGGCATTTTCAAACTTGATGCCGAGATTGTTCTGGGCCTGAGCGTAGCCCTGGTCAGCTGCAAGCCGGTACCAACGCGCGGCTTCCTTGGTATCTTGTAGAACACCTTGGCCGTCGTTGACCATCGCGCCGAGGTTGAACTGTGCTTCCGCATTTCCTTGATCGGCGGCAAGCCGATACCACTTCAAGGCCTCCGCGTAATCTTGTGAATTTCCCCGGCCGTTGCTGAACATCGATCCCAGGTTAATTTGTGAGCGAACATTGCCTTGTTCAGCTGCGAGGCGGTACCAGTTCGCCGCCTCCTTGTAATCCTGTGCAACACCTTTTCCATATTCGAACTTGATGCCGAGATTGTTCTGTGCGCGATCGTAGCCCTGGGCGGCAGCGAGCCGGTACCACTTCACCGCTTCCTTGTAGTCTTGTGGAACACCTTGACCGACTTCGTACATCACACCGAGATAGTTTTGCGCAACTGCGTTTTCTACTTTTGCAAGCGCTTGAAACTCCGACATGGCTGCCGGGTAGTCCTTCTTTTGATAGGCTGTTTCGCCCTCAACTATTCCTGCCATTGAAGCCTCCGGCAGCAATGAGTTGTAGACGCCAAGCGCCAATAAGACTGCGTAATGAGATTTCATATCTTCACTTACTTTCAAACGAATGGGTTGGATGCGAGGTGTTGAGTACAAGCAAGCAATGCACTCTCAGGCTTGCATGATTTACAACGGTGGATGGTTACTTTTTGCCGCATGAAAATGCTTCTACGGCGTGCGATAACGGGAGCACGCATTTTCAAATCTGACCGTATTCGGTGGATCTCAGACTGTTCTGCTGTGAACAGTTTTGAAACGCAACGGCATCTCGCGCTGCGCCGAAAGAGCTGGCCTAGATGGCCAACGACAGACGTATGGCGGATAGGCTGAAGCTCTATCGTTTCGCCACAGCTTCAATTCAACAGTTGATGGGAATTAGCTCGGTCTTGAAGTCACCTACACCCGTGCCTTCGACTGGGCGCGCACGGCGCGCCAAACTAGAAGCTCGATTTACTTCTAGCCGTTGTGCGAGGCGCATTCGTGCGCTTCAAAAACGCGGTGAATTCGCTGCCCCAGCATTTCTGGCGAAATCAAGGTAACGCCCCGTGCACTGACATGAAAACCTCTGGCCCGATCCTGATCGGCA
>CANFNO010000416.1 GCA_947447845.1 Burkholderiales bacterium
ACCCGTGGCGTGGACAGCGGTGCCGCAGCCAACGACGCGCTGGGCTCGGCCCGCGCCCTGGTCGGGCGCACCGGCGGCGTGGTCTGCGTGAGCGGCCAGACCGACCACATTGTTGATGCAACGCGCTGGGCCCTGCTGAGCAACGGCCACCCGTGGATGACCAAGATCACCGGCGTGGGCTGCTCGGCCACGGCCCTGATCGGCGCCTTCTGCGCGGTGCAGCCGGATGCCTGGCGCGCCACCGTGTCGGCCATGGCGCTGATGGGCGTGGTGGGCGAAGTGGCTGCCGAGAAAGCCGTGGTGCGCAAGCAGGGTGTGGGCAGCATGCAAGTGTTGATGCTGGATGAATTGCAACTGCTGGACCAGGCCACGTTTGCCGCGCGTCTGAAGATGGAATTCAAGCCTTGGTAAACACCCCCGCAACCGCCACGGGTGCGGCTGCACCCTGGAGCCGCGAAAGGCTGAAGGATGCGCTGCGCCTGTATCTGGTCACCGATCAGCCCAGCCTGAAAGGCCGCAGGCTGATCGACGTGGTGCAGGCCGCCGTGCAGGGTGGCGTGACCTGCGTGCAACTGCGCGAGAAGCACGCCAACAGCCGCGACTTTTACGCGCACGCCGTCGCGCTGATGGACTTGCTGGCGCCACTGAATGTGCCGCTGATCATCAACGACCGCATTGACATCGCGCTGGCCTGCGGCGCACAAGGCGTGCACCTGGGGCAAAGCGATTTGCCGGTGCATGCCGCACGCAAGCTGCTGCCACCCGAGGTGTTTATCGGCTGGTCGGTAGAGACCATGGATGAGGTGTTGCACAGCGCCACGCTGCCGGTCGATTACCTGGGCGTGAGCCCGGTGTTTGCCACACCCACCAAGACCGACACAGCCACACCCTGGGGCCTGGAAGGCCTGCAGCGCATCCGCGCGCTTACGCAACTTCCGCTGGTGGCCATCGGCGGCATTCACCTGCACAACGCCACGCAAATCATGCAAGCCGGTGCCGACAGCCTGGCCGTGGTCAGCGCCATCTGCTCGGCCGACGATCCGCTCGCGGCCAGCCAACAGTTAAGAGAATTGATCGATGCCTGCTAACGCCCTGCCCTCTACTTTGCCGGTTGCCTTGCCATTCACCTATCCCCGCGTGCTCAGCATTGCCGGTTCTGATAGCGGCGGCGGCGCGGGCATTCAGGCCGACCTGAAAACCATGAGTGCCTTGGGCTGTTACGGCATGACCGCCATCACCGCGCTCACAGCGCAAAACACCTGCGGCGTGCGCAGCATCCACGGTGTGCCGCCGCACATGCTGCGCGACCAGATCGACGCGGTGCTGGAGGACATCGGCGTGGACGCGGTGAAGATCGGCATGCTGCACTCACCCGAGATTGTGCAAACCGTGGCGGATGCGATTGAGCGCCACAAGCTGCCCAACGTGGTGTTCGACCCAGTGATGGTGGCCACCAGCGGCGCGGTGTTGATTGATAGCAACGCCGTCGAGGTGCTGGTGCGCGAACTGTTTCCGCGCGCCGTGCTGATCACGCCGAACCTGGATGAAGCCGCGCTGCTGGTGAAGCGTGCACTGCACACCGAGAGCGATATGGAAAACGCAGCCACCGAGCTGTTAGCCATGGGCGCGCAAGCAGTGTTAGTCAAGGGCGGCCATCTGCAGGGCGAGGTGGTGAGTGACCTGCTGGCATTGGCGTCCGGCGAAAAAGTGTGGATGCGCGACAGCCGCATTCACACCCCCAACACGCATGGCACGGGCTGCACCTTGTCATCCGCGATTGCGTCGTATCTGGCCTTGGGGCAAGACTTGCTGCAAGCCGTGCAATCGGCACGCGCCTACATCCGTGGCGCCTTGCAGCACGGCGCGCAGGTGCGAACCGGCAAAGGCGGCGGGCCTTTGAATCACGGTTATGCGCCGCAAGTCATGGTGCGCCGGGTGCTTTAAATCAGCTCTTGCGCGTAGCAATAGCCAGCACACCCGTCAACAACAGCGTGGGCAGCGTGGCGCCCCACTGCGGTGCAAAGTTGGTCAGCGCCTGGAACGCTGCAATGCCGACGATCCAGATCGCAGCAGCGGTGTAATCCACTTTGATTGTTGGCATCGTTGAGCCCACAACTCCAAAACCCAGGCGCCCCAAAATCACGCCATACAGCGGCACAAACACCGAGCTCAAAATCAACAAAAAGGGCTCCAGACCGCGCATCGGCAACACCAGCGCCAGGGCCGTGCACAACACTGCCAGCGCCATGCCCCAGGTGCGGATAGATAGCTTGGGCAGCAGGCTGTGGCTGGAGACTGCCCCCGAATACACATCGCCATACGCGTTGTCGATTTCGTCCACCAGAATCAAACTGAGCGCAATCAATCCGCCTTGTGCCAACAGCAGTGTGTTGACCAGATCAGCGTCCGGCGCCGAGATGCTGGCCACCATCACACCCAGCGCATAGCACCAGATATTGGCCACGGCATAGCCTATCCAGGTGCCGGAGAAAGCACCTTTGCCACTCTTGCCAAAGCGCGCGTAGTCGGCCACCAGCGGCAGCCAGGACACGGGCATGGCAATCACCAAGTCCATGGCCGAGAGCAGACCCATGCTGCCGTCACCGGTGCGCGCCACAAAGGCGTCCAGACCATTGGCTTGCACCTTGACACCAAACTGCCAGCTCAACCAGACCAGCGAGGCAATCACCAGCGGCAGGCCGTAGCGACCGATGATCTTGCGCACCAGTTGGGTCATTGAACCCATCAGCAACAGCGTCAGCACCGCGCCCCACAGCAGGGTGGTGGCCGCGTTGCCCGCCGCGCCGTCCAAGGCCCAACCGAAAGACTGCTTGCCAATGGCGGCCGTGCCGTCGCGCATGATGACCAGCTCAAAGGTGGTCCAACCGATCAGCTGCGCAATATTCAAAAGCACCGGCAACCGGGCAAACAGGCTGCCATAGGTTTGGTGCATCAGGCCGGCACTGGTCAGGCCGCTGTCGGCACCGAGCTTGGCCGTCCAGGCCAGCAGGCCCGCGCCGATTGCGGTGCCCAGTGCAATGGCAAGCGCAGCATCACGCGTGCCGACTGCGGGCACCAGATAGGCGCCCATCTGCATGACGAGCAGGCCCACACCCAGACTGAACCAGAGCGAGGCATGTTCGTGCCAGCTAAAAACGCGCTCGGCAAGCGGCAGGCTGCAGAGCGCCTGATTGGTGGGAACTTGGTTACCGCCGGATAGGGTGGCTGTAGCGGTTGCGGCGGTGGATGACGATGCCATTCAATTGCTCCATGCAAAATGTCTGGCAGGTAGGCTGGGATCCATGTCGGTAAAGTCAAACGAGAAAGCGCTGACACCGCCGTTGGATCTGCTTCCCTGCGCGAGGATTACCTCAATCAGGTTCAAAGGGACTTTCTCAGTCGGCTCACTTGCGCAAACCAACACCCCTAGCGAATGTGCTCTTGCGAACACCGGCTTATTGTAAAGGGCCCTTTGGGCTTTAGGTCGCCGCAGGCACAGCGAACCACAGCGTGACGGATGTTCCCTTGCCCGGTCGGCTATCGACATCGACCCGTCCGCCATGCAGGTCAACAATCTCTTTGACGATGCTCATACCCAGGCCGGTTCCGGCAATTTTGCCGGACGTATCGGCACGGTAAAAACGCTCGAAGACGTGGCTCACCTGCTCGGGTGTCATGCCGATACCGAAGTCGCTGATACACAGACCACGGGCGGGACTTCCATCATCCAGAACCCCCGTCAGCAGGTTCACGCTCACCTCGCCTCCTTGCGGAGAGTATTTGTAGGCATTGGACAAAACATTGGCAATGGCCTGACTGGCTTTGCTGCGATCGGCCAGGATTAAGCAGGGTTCTGCGGTCATGTCTATCCGGGGGATATTGCGCTGCGGTGG
>CANFNO010000417.1 GCA_947447845.1 Burkholderiales bacterium
ATTGCGCGCATTGTTCTGCTGTCCACTACGTGCGCGTTTTTCACCTTCGCTGGCGCTGTGGCATTGATGGGCGAACGCTAAATTTCCAACTAAATGGTCTGCGGGTCGACGTCCACGGCCCAGCGGATCAATCCTTTGCAGGCAGGCTCGGTGCGGGTGGCGTGCAGCACATCGTGCCAGGCAGCCAGAAACTTTTGCAAAGCGGCGCGCGAGGGGCTTTCCACTAGCATTTGTGCGCGTTCCACGTTGGCTACGCGCTGGATGCTCATGGGCACAGCCGGGTAGACAAACACTTGTTCCAGAATTGGCGCCCAGCCTGGCCACTGAGCCATGTCATCCAGGGCGGCAGCGCGTGCCAGCGTTAAAAAGGCCTGTGCCGCTTCCTGCGTGCGCGCTTCGGCGCGTACCAAAGCCTGGGCGCTGAACGGCGGCATACCGGCCTGTTCGCGCTCTTGAAGTTGTTGCTCGGCAAAGGTCGGGTAGTCGTGGGCCTTGAGGGCTGCATAAAGCGGGTGGGCGGGTTGAAAGGTCTGTATCCAGACCTCGCTGCTATCGCCCAGCGCGGCGTCGCGGCCAGAGCGACCCGCAGCCTGCATCAAAAGGCTGAATAGACGCTCCGGCGCCCGGAAGTCGCTGGAGAACAGGGCACCGTCCGGGTTTACAGCTGCGACCAGTGTGATACGGCGAAAGTCGTGGCCCTTGGCAATCATCTGCGTGCCTACCAGCACGTCCACTTCACCAGCGTGTACTGCCGCGAGTTGGGTTTCCAGCGTGCCTTTTAGGCGGGTGCTGTCGGCGTCAATGCGGGCAATGCGCAGCGGCTCGCCTTCGGGATGCTCTGCGCTGGCCGTGCCAGGGCGGCGCACATCGGCCAATAACTCACCCAATTGCTCTTCCAGCTGTTCCGTGCCGCGCCCCATGGGCTCGATGTCTACGTTGCCACAGGTGGGGCAAGCGCGGGGCACACGCTCGGTAAAGCCACAGTGGTGGCAGCGCAAGGTGCGGTCGATTTTGTGAAACACGCGAAAGGCCGAGCAATGCGGGCATTCGCTCTTCCAGCCGCAATCTGCGCAATGCAGCACCGGGGCATAGCCGCGACGGTTCAAAAACACCATGCACTGCTCGCCGCGCGCTACCCGCTCGCGGATGGCGTCCAGCAGCGGCAGTGAAAAAACGGCGCGGCGCGGTTGGTGGTTCATGTCCACGCGGCGCACGAGAGGCAGGCCGTCGGGCGTGCCGGACTTCAAGCGCATGGCTTCGCGCGCCGTGGTGTCGGGGCTGGCGGTGGCGTTGGCGTTGGCGGGCATTTCCGTCGCAGCCGCACCAATGCGGCTGGGCATATGCAAACGCTGATAGCGTCCGCCTTCTGCTGCCGGGCGGCTCTGGTACCAGCTCTCCAGCGAAGGCGTTGCCGAGCCCAGAATGACTTTGGCGTTTTCCAGCTTGCCCCGGTAGACAGCCAGGTCGCGTGCCGAGTAGCGCGCGCCCTCGCTGCTTTTGTAGCTGGGGTCATGCTCCTCGTCCACCACGATCAGGCGCAGTGCAGGCATAGACGCAAACACTGCCATGCGTGTGCCCAACACAATGCGTGCGCTGCCACTGTGGGCGGCAAGCCAGCTTTTCAGCCGCTGCGGGTTGGTCATGCCGCTGTGCATGGAGACCACTGCCTGCTCGCCGTAAAGAGGCGCAAAGCGCGCCAGAAAGCGGGCTTCCAATTGGGGCGTCAGGTTGATTTCTGGCACCATGACCAGGGCCTGGGCATCGGGATCGCTTGACAGCAATTCCGCCACGGCGTGCAGATAAACCTCGGTCTTGCCGCTGCCGGTGGCGCCAAACAGCAGGAATGGCCCGGTTTGCGATTGAATGTGTTCCAGCACCTGGCTTTGCTCAAGGCTCAGAGTCTGGGCGGCCTGGGCAATTCCGGAGACATCAATCAGCGCGGACTTGCGCTTCAGGCGGCGCTGCATCTGGATTGGCGTGAGGTCGCGCAGCTGTGGCGGCAGGGCGGCCAAGGCGACTTCCCCTACTGAGCGCTGGTAATAGTGGGCCGCAAAGGTCACCAACTGCTGCCATGCCTGCCCCAGCGGTGCAATGCCCTCCAGCGTGCCGGCAATGTCGCGCACTTTATCCGGGTCAATCTCTCCCGTTGCGTCGGCCGCAATGGGTTCCCATACCAGACCCAAGGTTTCGCGTTTGCCCAAAGGCACCCGTACCAGAGTGCCGGGCGGCAGGGGTTGGGGGCTGCGATAGGTCAGCACAGGGCCTAGCGCAGAGTGCGCCGGCGTCTGTACCAGCACGCACAACCAGGTGTTCATGGACAAATTGATAAAAGCGGAAAACAGGTCATTCGTCGGTGATGGCTAGGTGCCGCTAGGCCTGTTTGTTGATGTGAAACTTAGGAAAGTGAGCTAAGTGCTTGATTTACAAGCTGTTTGTTCATGATCCAAGATTTCTGTGGATAACTTTGTTTATATCTTCTGTTGAGCCTCGCTAAAGCCTTGTGCCACAAGGCTTTAGCTGAAATGCTCAGAAAAAAAGCAAAAATTAAAACCCTTATAAATCAACCACTTACAAGCGCTATTGAGTTTGTAGCGCGCCATGTTCAGTTTTCGCATTGCTGCTCTGCCGCAACACCTTTTTTGTGCATAAGTAATGCCTAGCGGGCTTGCGCGATGGCCAAAATGTGGTATGAAATTCAGGCTCTTTGGGCTTTTGAGTGTTTATGTACGGCTTCCACTAGCGCGGCTACATTTTCCGGTGGCGTGTATTGGCTAATGCCATGTCCGAGGTTGAAAATCTGTGTCGGACCTGTTCCGGTACCCTGGTAGGGCGCGCCAAAGCTGTCCAGCACGCGCGCCACTTCGGTTGCGATCTGGGCTGGTGGTGCAAACAACACATTGGGGTCGATATTGCCCTGCAATGCCTTACCGGGACCGTTCTCTGCACCGCCAACAAGGGCGCGCGCAGTGCCCAGGTTGACTGTCCAGTCCACGCCCAGCACTTCGCAGTCCAACGGAGCCATTTCCTTCAGCCACAGGCCACCACCTTTGGTGAACACCAGGCGGGGCACGATCTGGCCGTCTGCACCGGTGCGCTTGAGCTGCGCCAACACGCGCTTGGTGTATTCCAGCGAGAAATCCTGGAAAGCGCCATCGGCTAACACACCGCCCCAGCTGTCAAAAATCATCACCGCCTGGGCACCGGCATCAATTTGCGCATTCAAGTAGGCGGCCACTGCGTCGGCGTTGATGGCCAGGATGCGGTGCATCAGGTCCGGGCGTGAATACAGCATGGTTTTGACCAGGCGGTAGTCGTCCGAGCCCTTGCCTTCGACCATGTAGCAAGCCAGCGTCCAGGGGCTGCCGGAAAAGCCGATCAGCGGCACGCGGCCATTCAATGCCTTACGGATGGAGGTGACAGCGTCAAACACGTAGCGCAGCTTGTCCATGTCAGGCACTTCCAGCTTGGCTACAGCCGCCTCATCGCGTACGGACGTGGCAAAGCGGGGGCCTTCGCCCAGGGCAAAGGACAGGCCCAGCCCCATGGCATCGGGCACAGTCAGGATGTCGGAAAACAAAATGGCAGCGTCCAGCGGGTAGCGGTCCAGCGGCTGCAGCGTTACTTCGGTGGCGTAGTCGGTATTCGTTGCCAAGCCCATGAAGCTGCCCGCTTTGGCACGCGTGGCGCAGTACTCGGGCAAATAGCGCCCGGCTTGGCGCATCAGCCACAGGGGGGTGTAAGGGGTGGCTTGGCGCATGCAAGCGCGCAAAAAGTTGTCGTTCTGAAGCGGGGCGTATGCGGTCATGTATTTAGGCTCAGATCAAAAATGGGATGCCAGCATTGTCGCAGGAGATGGTGGCCCCCACGCTTGCCACTGCGTGTGCTGCGCTG
>CANFNO010000418.1 GCA_947447845.1 Burkholderiales bacterium
ATCCGCGAGAGCATTCCGCTGGCCCAGGCCCAGGAAGGCCTGAACATCAAGCACGACATCTCGATAGCGGTGTCGCGTATCCCCGACTTTGTGGGCGAGACCGACGCCGCCTTACAAAGGGCCTTCCCTGGTGCGCGCATGGTGAACTACGGCCACCTGGGCGATGGCAATCTGCACTACAACGTGCAGGCTCCAGAAGGCGCAGATGCAGAGGCCTTCTTGCGCGATCAGGAAAAGCCCCTGAACGCGCTGGTCTATGCGCAAGTGGACCGCTACAACGGCTCCATCTCGGCCGAACACGGCATTGGCAGCCTGAAGCGCGAGAAGCTGGCCGAACACAAATCTCCCGTCGCCCTCAGCCTGATGCGCGCCATCAAGCTGGCGCTAGACCCAAACAACCTGATGAACCCGGGCCGCGTCCTCAAGCTCTAAGGAGTCTGGGTGGCAGAGCGGTCTGCGCAGGTAAAGAAGGAGACCGCGCAGCGGGCGGAGGACACGGAGCAGACCGCTCTGCCACCCAGACTCCGCACCGGCGACAATAAGGGAACGTAAAACTTTGCACCTATAGCCCGCACCATTGCCATGACAAGCCCGAAAGCAACCCGCCCCGTGCGCTCCCAGTACGAAGATTTCATGCGCCATGTGTTCACCACCGGCGTGCACAAGGCCGACCGCACCGGCACCGGCACGCGCAGTGCCTTTGGCTACCAGATGCGCTTTGATCTAAATGAAGGCTTTCCGCTGGTGACCACCAAAAAGGTTCACCTGCGCTCCATCATCCAGGAGTTGCTGTGGTTCCTGACCGGGTCGAGCAGCAACAACTGGCTCAAGGAACGGGGGGTGAGCATTTGGGACGAATGGGCCAAGCCGGATGGCGACCTCGGCCCGGTGTACGGCGTGCAATGGCGCAGTTGGCCTACCCCGGACGGCGGCCATATCGATCAGATCACCGAACTGGTGAACACGCTCAAGACCAACCCCGATTCACGCCGCATGATTGTCAGCGCCTGGAACGTGGCCGATCTGTCCAAAATGGCCCTCATGCCCTGCCACGCCTTCTTCCAGTTTTACGTGGCACCCGCTAGTGAGCCAGGTGACAAGGGTCGCTTGAGCTGCCAGTTGTATCAGCGCAGCGCGGACATCTTCCTGGGCGTGCCCTTCAACATTGCCAGCTACGCGCTGTTGACCCACATGCTGGCCCAGCAATGCGATCTGGAGGTGGGCGACTTCATCTGGACCGGTGGCGACTGCCATATTTACAGCAACCATTTTGAGCAGGTAGAAGAACAACTCAGCCGCGCACCCTACCCCTACCCGACCCTACACATCAAGCGCAAACCGGCCTCCATCTTCGACTACGCGTTTGAAGATTTCGAGGTACTGGAATACCAGAGCCACCCGGCCATCAAAGCACCGGTGGCCGTGTGATGAGCGCCAGAAGTCTGAGCGGCAGAGCGCTCTGCGCAGGTACAGGAGGAGCCCGCGTAGCAGGCGGGGGACACGGAGCAGAGCGTTCTGCCGCCCAGACGTCTAGGTTACCGCAATGAAATTGCACCTGATTTTTGCGCGCAGCCGCAATGGCGTGATCGGCAAAGACGGCGGCCTGCCCTGGCATCTGCCAGAGGACCTGGCGCATTTCAAACGCAACACGCTGGGCTGCCCGGTGATCATGGGGCGCAAGACCTGGGACTCGCTGCCGCCCAAATTCCGACCGCTCCCGGGACGCGCCAATGTGGTGGTCACACGCCAGCCCAACTGGCAGGCCACTGGAGCGCTGCGAGCGGACTCACTGGAAAGTGCCATGGTCTTGTGCGGCGACGCCAAAAATGTGTGGGTGATCGGCGGCGCACAGCTTTATGCATTGGCCGAACCACTGGCTCACACGGCTGTCATAACTGAGATCGATACTGTGCTTGAAGGCGATGCTTTTGCCCCCAATTTCGGCCCGGAGTGGAAAGAGACCGCCCGCGAAGAACACACCGCAGCCAACGGGCTGCGCTACCGCTTTATTACCTTGACCCGAACAGGAGTTTGAACAATGTCAGCAGATGGATTTCACGTACACGGCCCGCATGACCACGAGCTGGAGCACGCCCAGAAAGGCGGCCACGGCAGTGGCGGCATGATCAACCAGATCGCCATGTTCACAGCCATCATCGCCACCGTCGGCGCCATCTTTTCGTACATGGGTGGTGCCACCCAGGCCAACGCCGGGCTCTACAAAAACAACGCGGCGATCAAGAAGACAGAGGCCTCAAACCAGTGGAACTTTTACCAGGCCAAGAGCACCAAGCAAGCCCTGGCCGAACTGGCGCGTGACCTGGCACCAGAAGCCAAGCAACCGACATACCAGGCCAAGGTAGAGCGCTATGAAAAAGAAAAAGGTGACATCAAAGTGGTAGCCGAAAAGCTGGAAGCCGATGCCACCGAATGGGACCATCAGAGCGATGAGCAAATGCACCAGCACCACCGCTGGGCACAGGCGACCACCGTGCTGCAAGTGGCGATTGCGCTGGCAGCTATCGCGCTGCTGACCAAAAAGAAATGGCTGGAATACGCCATGTTTGGCGCTGGAGGTGTGGGCTTGGTGATAGGCGGCGTTGCCGCACTGCATATATAGAGCCCCACGCTTGCCGCTTCGCGTGCTGCGCTGCCCCCAGGGGGCCGCAAGTCAGCTTGGGGCGGCCCGGCGCTGACTTCATTTGGCCCCACGCTTGCCGCTTCGCGTGATGCGCTGCCCCCAAGGGGCCGCGAGTCAGCTTGGGGCGGCCCGGCGCTGACTTCATTTGGCCAAGCAGCGCCTTTTCAATTCAGCCGCTGGATACGCCCCATCTGCGGCGCCGGCAAAATACCTTTGAGGCGGAAATAGAGCTTGGCCACCACCAGATCGTTTTCGCCCTCTTGCACATTGCGCCCCTGCTTGAACACGCTCAAGGAATCGCCGCCACTGGCCATGAAGCTGTTTACCGTCACGCGGTAAGACTTGTCCATGGCGATGGGCTCACCGTTTAGGCGCATGGAACCGGGCACCACACGGTGACCGGTTCCTGGGGCGGCCCCTTCGGGCTGGCTGGCGTCCCAGGTGTAGGTGAATCCATTCGATACCGGCAGAATGCGCCCGCCCGCAGGTTGCGGCCGCTCCCACTGCTGCTCCAGCAGGCGCAGCAATTGCGCTCCGGTCAGGTCCATGGTGACGAGGCTGTTATTGAAGGGCAACACGTTAAATAACTGGCCAAAGGTGACCGCCAAGTTGGGCAAATCGCTACGCAAACCGCCAGGATTGGTAAAGGCGATTTGGGCTGGTTGCGCGCCATAGCTGGTGTCCGAGGTGCCCGCCAGAAAGGCGTCGGCAATCACGGCACCCAGCGTGCTCTCACCAGCTGCGTTGGCGCGGCGCTCCAGTGGCGCGGCAAGGCGTCCAACTTCCATTTCGGACAGCGGTGCGGTCAGATCGCCATAGCGGCGCACGATGGTCTCGACCGCAGGGTCGGGCTGCAGCGCCGTGACGCCTTGCGGTAAGGGCAAGACGTTGCCATTGGCGTCCTTCACCGGGGCGCCATTGAGCACGACAAAATTATTGGCGTCTTTGGCCACCACCTTACGCGCGCTGGCATCCACTTGTAATTCGATCAGTGTGACCAAGCGCCCGTAAAAACCGGTTTGCGTAATGAGCTTGCCGTCCGGACGCACACACACATATTCCTGGTGCGTGTGGCCGCTGACCACCACATCGACCGCACGATCAAACTGGTCTGCCAGTGCCAAAATCGGGCCGCTGAAATCCGGACAGGTTTTGTCTTGCACGGTGCGCGCGCTGGTCTGGCCGCCCTGGTGAATCAGCACCACGACAGCCGCCGCACCTTGCGCCTTGAGCTGCGGCGCCA
>CANFNO010000419.1 GCA_947447845.1 Burkholderiales bacterium
ACACCCATTCATACATCGTATTGCGGGCGTTAAGATGATTCAAAGACACCCCCGATCAAAGGAATTTGTATGACACAGAACCCAGCCCCCACACCCTCGTCAAGGGCCCTGTTGGGCGACAAAGTTCTGCTCATGGCCATTGGCCTGTCTGCGCTAACCAGCGTGGCACTCGGCCTGCAGTTCGTGGAGTCAGGCCTTGCCATAGGCGTCACGCTGGCGTTGCTCCTGGTTGCAGGCGTTGGCTATGCCAGTGGTGCGGGCTCGCAAGTCAGCCGTTACGTGCTCACGTTTGTGCTGGTGGCTTTCGTGGCGCTTCACATCCAGTTGGCGCGCGGCATGCTGGAGCTTCACTTTGGTGTGTTTGTGGTGCTGGCCTTTTTGCTGGTGTATCTGGACTGGAAAGTCATCGTCTTTGGTGCCGCGCTGTTTGCGGTGCACCACGTTGCTTTTGATCGCTTGCAGGCCGCTGGCATGGGCTTTTATTGCACCACTGCGCCGGACTTCATGCGCATCGTCCTGCACGCCGTTTATGTGGTTATTCAGTCGGGCATGGAAGTGGTGCTGGCCATCAGCATGAGCCGTGCTGCGCTGGAAGGGGAAGAACTCGGTCAGCTTGTAGCCAGCGTAAATCGCACCGACAGCATTGCGCTGAACGTGCATGGGATGGCGGTCAGCAGCCCCGGCGCACAGTCGCTGAAGGCCACTTTGCAGCGCATGGACGCAGCCGTGTCCGCAGTGCGCAACGGTGCACACGGCATGGACTCCGCCTGTTCGGAAATTGCCAGTGGCAACCAGGACCTGAGCGACCGCACCGAGCAAACCGCCAGCAACTTGCAGCGCACCTCCAGCAGCATGGCAGCACTCACGCAAACGGTGCGCCACAGTGCCGACAGCGCCAGGCAAGCCAACCAATTGGCCATGAACGCCAGTTCGGTGGCGGCCCAAGGCGGTGCTGTCGTGGCCCAAGTGGTGCAAACCATGCAGGGAATTAATGACAGCTCGCGCCGCATCTCCGACATCATCAGCGTGATTGATGGCATCGCCTTTCAAACCAATATTCTGGCGCTCAACGCCGCCGTGGAAGCTGCCCGTGCCGGAGACCAGGGCCGTGGTTTTGCGGTGGTGGCCTCCGAAGTGCGATCCCTGGCCGGGCGCAGCGCCGAAGCCGCCAAGGAAATCAAGAGCCTGATTAGCGCCAGCGTCGAGCGTGTGGAGCAGGGCAGCACCCTGGTCGGCCAGGCCGGCACCACCATGGCCGAGGTGGTGGAAAGCATCCGACGCGTCACCGACATCATGGGCGAGATCAGCTCCGCCACCGCCGAGCAAGCCGCCGGCGTGACGCAGGTGGGCGAAGCCGTAGCCGAGATGGATCAGGCCACGCAGCAAAACGCTGCGCTGGTGGAAGAAATGGCCGCTGCTGCTGCCAGCCTCAAATCGCAGTCGGAGGAATTGGTGCAGACTTTTGCAGTGTTCCAGGCGGAAAACGACGGTGGAGTGCGCAGGCTGGGTTGGTGATCTTGGCACGCATACTTCTTTCCTATTCGACTGTCGATGGACAGACGCTGAAGATCAGTCAGCGTTTGCAAGACTTGCTCGTGGCCATGGGGCACACGGCGGAGTTGGTTGAAGTCGGCAGTGCCGTAAACATTGAACCGGCTGCATTTGACCAAATCGTGATTGGTGCCAGCATCCGTTACGGCAAGTACCGCCCGGAGCTCTATCGCTTCATCGAGGCCCATCGCGATGCGCTGGAACACAAGCCCAGCGCATTTTTTTCGGTCAACGTCGTGGCCCGAAAGCCCGGCAGGAATACGCCCGAATCGAACCCCTACACCCGAACCCTTAAGCGCAATACAACGTGGGTGCCCAAGACCATGGCGGTGTTCGCCGGGAAGATCGACTACCAGCGCTATGGTTTTTTTGACCGGCAAATGATCCGACTCATCATGTGGTTGACCAAAGGTCCGACCGACCCCACCGCCTGTGTCGAGTTCACGGATTGGTCGGATGTGGAGCGCTTCGCTCAGCGGGTGGGTTCGGGCACCCAATAGCCAGCGCGACCCACGCATTCGGGTAGCTGCCGCATTCCGGAAAATGCGAGAGACGCTCTACCACCTTCTTCCATGGGTCGAGCACACGGTTCGCCGGACGATGCTCCAAACGAACCACCCTGGTTTGCACTTTTCACGTTCTCAACGGGTTAGCACGTGTTTTCGATATGGGGGAAGTAAGAGCGGGACCGAAGCTTGTCCACCCAATCCGCCAGTTCGGAAAATTGAATTGAAAGTCATGCGAACGCTATTGGCGTAAGTGGCATTAGTGCAGCGAAAAGAGACGCTCGCGTAGAGTCTGAAGCACTTGACGATTTCTACAGAGCAGCTGTTTCCCGTGGCGCTCTATTGCGCCAAGCAGCGCATATATTTCTGCGAACTGTATTCGGGTACAAGTATTAGGGTTTCTCTTTTGATTCAATACTCCGGCCCTACGCGGCCAGTGAAAATGGATGGTCTGTCCGCATCAACGAAGGTACGCAAGTCGTCGAGGGCAACCTGAAATGATTGGAGGAATATGAACATTAAGCGCCTAATTGATGTCGTCGAAAAGATCTTCCTGGTACTGATCGCTGGATTCACCGTGGTTGGGATGGGCCAAGAAATACTGTTGCTGATTGAAAATCGGCATGTGGCACTTCAGGACTTATTGCTGATGTTCATCTATGCTGAAGTGCTGGGGATGCTTGGAGCGTTTTATAGCAAGCAGCGCAATCTGATTACATTGCCCCTGTTCATTGCGATCACGGCACTAAGCCGTTTGATTATTCTGCAGGGCAAGGATTCCAACCCAATTGTTTTGCTTTATGAGTCTGCCGCGATCCTGCTGATCGTCGTGTCTTGCTGGGTCATCAGCCGAATGCAACCAGATTCATGATGCAGAGCGGCTGCAAGGGCCCCAACCCCAGCAAACATAACGCTGTTTTTGACTGGACTACGACGGCTGAATGTTCTGGTTGAACCGAAACATATTGCGTGGGTCGTACTGTTTTTTAACTTGCGCCAGTCGGGTGTAGTTTTTGCCAAATGCGTCACGGGTCAGTTCATCGCTGTCTTCATCCTGGCCGGCAAAATTGAGGTACAGACGCCCATCAAGCGCATGTTTTCGGGCACGACTCCAAGCCTTTCTAGTCCAGCCGATGATCTCTTCGACTGCCTCGCACCTCCAACGAGCCGAAAAAATGAATGGACGCTACTTCCGCATCAGCGTGCTCTTACCAAACAACGACTCGATCAAGTCCACCGCCACCTCCGCCGTGCGGTTGCGCTCATCAAGTGCCGGGTTGAGTTCCATCACGTCCATGGAGGCCATGCGGCCGGTGTCGGCAATCATCTCCATGCAGAGCTGCGCCTCGCGGTAATTGGGGCCGCCGCGCACCGTGGTGCCCACGCCGGGGGCAATGTCGGGGTCCAGAAAGTCGACGTCAAAACTCACATGCAAATGGGTGTTGGTGTCCATCAGCGCAAGGGCCAACTCCATGGCGGCGCGCATGCCCATCTCGTCGATGTAGCGCATGTCAAACACTTCCAGGCCCTGTTCGTGGACAAAGCGCTTCTCGCCCTGGTCCACGCTGCGGATGCCGATCTGACGCACCCACTTCGCCTGGATGGCGGGCACCTTGCCGCCAATCTCGATCAGCGCCTGCGGACCAAAGCCGCACAGGCAGGCCACCGGCATGCCGTGGATATTGCCGCTGGGCGTGAGCGTGTTGGTGTTGAAGTCGGCATGGGCATCCAGCCACAGCACGCGCAGTTTTTTGCCAGTGTCGCGGCAATGGCGAGCCACGGCGCTGATGCTGCCAATGCCCAGGCAGTGGTCGCCACCCAGCAC
>CANFNO010000420.1 GCA_947447845.1 Burkholderiales bacterium
CGGGTGAGCCCTTTAAAAGTTCTCTACACATTCGGTGGCTTTCAAATTTACTTTTTGGAGTGAACCATGAGCGCTATCAAACCTGTTGCCAAGACCGAAGATTACAAAATTGCCGACCTGAGCCTGGCCGCCTGGGGACGCAAGGAACTGACCATTGCCGAGACCGAAATGCCCGGTCTGATGGCCATCCGTGAAGAGTTCGCCAAGGAGCAGCCGCTCAAGGGTGCACGCATCACCGGCTCACTGCACATGACGATTCAGACCGGCGTGCTGGTCGAAACTCTGCAAGCCTTGGGCGCCGAAGTGCGTTGGGCGTCGTGCAACATTTTCTCGACGCAAGACCATGCCGCTGCCGCGCTGGTTGCCAAGGGCACCCCGGTGTTTGCCTACAAGGGTGAAACCTTGACCGATTACTGGGATTACACCCACCGCATTTTTGAATTCGGCGCCAAGGGTTCCAAGACCGAAGGCCCGAACATGATTCTGGACGACGGCGGCGACGCCACTTTGTTGATGCACCTGGGTGCCCGTGCCGAGAAGGACATCAAGGTCCTAGCCAAGCCCGGTAGCGAAGAAGAGATCTGCCTCTTCAACAGCATCAAGGCCAAGCTCAAGGTGGACCCCACCTGGTACAGCCGCCGCCTGAAGGCCATCATTGGCGTGACCGAAGAAACCACCACCGGCGTGCTGCGCCTGAACGAAATGTCCGAAAAGGGCACGCTGGCCTTCCGCGCCATCAACGTGAACGACTCGGTGACCAAGAGCAAGTTCGATAACCTGTACGGCTGCCGCGAATCGCTGGTGGACGCCATCAAGCGCGCCACCGACGTCATGATCGCCGGCAAGGTGGCTTTGGTTGCCGGTTACGGTGACGTGGGCAAGGGCTCGGCCCAAGCGCTGCGCGCTCTTTCCGCCCAAGTATGGGTGACTGAGATTGACCCGATCAACGCCCTGCAAGCCGCAATGGAAGGCTACAAGGTTGTGACTATGGAATACGCGGCTGACAAGGCCGACATTTTCGTGTCTGCCACCGGCAACAAGAACGTGATCACCTACAAGCATATGGCGGCCATGAAGGACCAGGCCATTGTTTGCAACATCGGTCACTTCGACAACGAAATCGACGTCGCTTCCTTGGAAAAACTGCAGTGGGACGAGATCAAGCCGCAAGTCGACCATGTGATCTTCCCGGCCACCAAAGGCAAGAACGCCAAGCCTGAAAAGCGCATCATTCTGTTGGCCAAGGGCCGCCTGGTGAACCTGGGTTGTGGCACCGGCCACCCAAGCTTCGTCATGTCTTCCAGCTTCGCGAACCAGACCATTGCACAGATCGAACTGTTCACCAAGCCCAAGGAATACAAGTCCGGTAAGGTCTATGTGTTGCCCAAGCACCTGGACGAAAAAGTCGCCCGCCTGCACCTGAAAAAGGTCGGCGCCATGTTGTCCGAGCTGACTGACGAGCAAGCCGCCTATATCGGCGTGAGTAAGTCCGGCCCGTACAAGAAAGACACGTACCGCTACTAAGCAGCGCGCGTCCTCCCAGGTAAACAAAATTTCATGCGAATAGATCAACTGCTGGTTCAGCGGGGGCTTGCCAACACCCGTTCACAGGCGCAGCGGCTAATAGCCGATGGCGTCGAATGGGCGCAAGGCGAGACCTGGCGACGCGTCGTCAAAAATGGCGATGACGTTCCTGAATCAGCCGGAATTCGGCTGCTGGATGACTCCGAGGCGCGCTATGTGTCGCGGGGTGGGCTCAAGTTGGAAGCAGCGCTGAAACAAGTTGGTCTGTCCGTAGAGGGATTTGCCTGTCTGGATGTGGGTCAATCGACCGGTGGGTTTACCGACTGCTTGTTGCAGGCGGGTGCCAAGTCGGTGGTCGGCGTGGATGTGGGAAGTGCCCAGTTGCACCCCATGTTGCGCAGCGATCCGCGTGTCCTTTGTGTGGAAAAAGTAAATGCGCGTGCGCTCACGGCCGAGGATTTGATCCAGGCCTATGAAGACAGCACGGGTGAAGACGGCCAGTTTGAAGTCGACGACGAAGAAGCTGACGAAGGCGACGAATTTGACAGTCAGGAAGAAACACCCGACACAACCGATGCGGTGAAAACCGAGTCCGAGTTCGTGCCGGAATTTGATCTGATCGTGGCCGATCTGTCCTTTATTTCCCAGACACTGGTGTTGCCAGCTGTGGTGCCCTTACTCAAAGCGGGCGGCACCCTGTTGACCTTGGTAAAGCCTCAATTTGAACTGCAGCCCGGCCAAGTTGGCAAGGGCGGCATTGTCAAAGAACCGGAGTTTTACGTCGTCGTGGAGCAGCGTTTGCGTGAAGCATGCGCCGCTCTGGGGCTGACAGTTACCGCGTGGTTCGACTCGCCCATTGCAGGCGGCGATGGCAACCGCGAGTTTTTTATTTGCGCCACTAAACCGGCGGAATGAAACCCCGCGTAGCCAAGCTGCGCGGCGTTGGTAGGAGAAAAAAGCATGTCTACACGCAAGCGTGTCCCTCTGAGCCTGGAGTTTTTCCCGGCCAAGAATTCGGAAGTGGCCGCCAAAATGGCGGGCATCCGCAAAGATCTGTCGGTGTTGCAGGCGGAGTTCTGCTCGGTTACCTTTGGTGCCGGTGGAACCACGCAGGCGGGAACATTCAGTACCCTGCGTGAAATGATTGCCGAAGGCACGGCTGCGGCCTCGCACCTGTCCTGCATTGGCGCAACACGTGACTCCATACGTGAGCAACTGGCTGAACTCAAAGCCATGGGTGTCAAGCGCATCGTCGCATTGCGCGGCGATCTGCCTAGTGGCTATGGTGTGGGGGGCGATTTTCGCCACGGTAGCGATTTGGTGAGCTTTATTCGCTCTGAAACGGGTGACTATTTTTCGATTGAAGTGGCGGCCTATCCGGAAGTGCATCCCCAGGCAAAATCGCCTGCTGCTGATCTGGAAGCCTTCGCAATCAAGGCTAATGCGGGTGCCAATTCGGCACTCACCCAGTACTTTTTCAACGCGGACGCCTACTTTCGTTTTCGCGATGACGTGCGGGCTATGGGAGTGGAGATTCCAATTACTCCCGGCATCATGCCGATTACCAACTCGACACAGTTGATGCGCTTTTCCGATAGCTGCGGCACCGAAATTCCGCGCTGGATTCGCCTGCGTCTTCAGAGTTTTGGTGAGGACACGGCGTCGATCAAGGCCTTTGGCATGGATGTGGTGACGGACCTATGTGAACGCCTGCTCTCCGGCGGTGTCCCGTCGTTGCACTTCTACACCATGAACCAGAGCGCGCCAGTGCTGGCGCTGTGTTCTTGTCTAGGCCTGACACCTGTGGCGAAAGCGCTCAAGTCGGCTTAAGGGGAGCCAGACAATTCAGGGAAAATGCGGCCCCAACCGGACAAGTCCGGGACGGGCCGCACTCGGCTGGGTGAGCTCCTTGAGGACCGGAAGCCAAATGCAATGGCGACCGTAGCCGATACAGCTATCCGCCGCTTTCCAGTGTGAAGGCGGCATGCTGATCCTGCCCCAGCGCTGCTACCAACTGCGGCATGGCGTCTTTCAACAGAGCCTTCAGGGTGTGTGGCGGGTTGATCAAGAAGACGCCGCTGGCCGGCAAGCCCGGACGAATCACTTCGCCCTCGGCATCCTGTATCAACTTGCTGTTCTTCACCGTCAAACTCACGCTAAGCCAACTCTTGCCCGACTTGTTGGCCAGGGTCTTGAGCTTTTTCGGCACATCGTGAGCTTCCGGGCGCGGAATGATGGGGTACCACACGGCATAGGTGCCGGTCGGGAAGCGCAACATGGCGTCGACAATCATGGCCTGCACGCGGGCATAGTCGTGCTTGACCTCGTAGCTCGGGTCGCACAGAACCAGCGCA
>CANFNO010000421.1 GCA_947447845.1 Burkholderiales bacterium
CAAATTACCGTGCTTGTCGCCCATCACCTGCACCTCAACGTGGCGTGCGCGGCGAACTAACTTTTCCAGATAGACCTCGTCATTGCCAAAGGCGGCCAGGGCTTCGCGCTGGGCCAGTTCTTTCATGGGTGCCAGGTCGGCCTCGGTCTCGATCACGCGCATGCCACGTCCGCCTCCGCCCCAACTGGCTTTGAGCATCAGCGGGTAGCCCACTTCCAGCGCCATCTTCTTGGCAATTTCGATGTCGTCCGGCAAGGCCGTGGTGGCAGGCACCACGGGCACGTTGGCGGCCACGGCCACGGCGCGCGCCGCCACCTTGTTGCCCAAGGTGCGCATCACATCGCCATTGGGGCCGATGAAGGCGACACCGGCGGCGGCACAGGCATCGGCAAAGTCGGGGTTCTCACTCAGGAAACCATAGCCGGGGTGAATTGCGTCCACCTCGGCCTCTTTGGCGATACGGATGATGTCGGCAATGTCGAGGTAGGCCGAGATCGGCTTCTTGCCCGCACCCACCAGATAGGACTCGTCCGCCTTAAAACGGTGCAGGGCAAAGCGGTCTTCGTTGGAGTAAATGGCGACGGTGCGTATGCCCATCTCGGAGGCTGCACGGAGCACGCGAATGGCGATTTCACTGCGGTTGGCAACCAGGATACTTCTAATTTTTTTCATGGCAATGGACGACGAAAGTTGAAGAATCGCCCAAGCCCCAAGTCAGACCGGCCGGACGCACAAAGCACGAATACGCAAAATCCGTGCCTTGCAGTCCAGCATACGCCCTCGTGCAGCAAGCACAAGGATGGCAGGTGCGCTACCGCCCTGCCTGCTACGCCCTATTTTGTGTAGTAGCCCACGCCCAGCAGCACATCGCCCACGCGTTGAATCAGGGTGTGTTTGGACTCCACGGCATTGGTAGCCGGATTGCGCCAAACGTATTCCACCGTGCCAGTACCTTTGGTCTTGGCGATGCTGATCATGTCTTCAAACAGGGGGTTGCCTGCCGCATCCTTCATGCCACGCACATCCATGCCGTTGAGTTGCGGAGAAGCGCCCGAGGCGCGGTAGCGTCCGTCCTCGATGCCAATCGCAAACACATACTGGTCGTCATGCGTGAAGCCACCTTGCTGGTTGTTGAAAGCGGCAAAGGCCTTGTCGCCACCGTTTTGCTTGAGAAAATCAACCGCCCGGGTCAGCAGCGCCTGCGCTTCTTTTTGTGTGGCGCGGGAGGTGTAGTAGCCCACGCTGACGATGTACTTATCGACCTTTTCATACATGCCAATCTTGAGGTCGATGTGGTTCTCTTCCGGGTTGAGCCAGCGGTATTCGATGGCACCACTGGGGCTCTGTTCAGCCGCCGCGATCAGGTCGCGAATCATGGGCTTACCGGCAGCGTCCCGCAGCTCTAGCACGTTGTGTCCGGCCAGGGACATTTGCTTGCCGCCATTGGCGTACAGAAAGCCGTCGGTTCCCACCACGTACACGTAATAGGGACCATAGACAAACGTCCCCTGTTGCACGTTAAAAGCTTCGAAGGCTTTATCCGGGCCGTTGCGTTTCAGATAGGCCACGGCAGCGTCCAGCAACTCAGTGGCGCGTCCGGCCTTGGCTCGCTCAATGGAGCCCAGGTGCTGGGGGTTGGCTGCATCCAGCGCATGAACCTGTGGCAATAGAACAAATCCCGCGGCAAGAACCAGACGGAACAGTCCGGACAAATGAAACCTCATATGCGCTCCTAAATATTGATGGGTGATATAGCTTTTTCCGACGCCAAGGCTATTGCCCATGGGCCTTGCAACACATGACATACATCAAACCGGCCCGCATCGTTCTCAAATTGAAACAAGTCCAGTCACGGGGCCGGAGCGCCAGTGTGGCCCCCTGCAAAAGCACAGTCCGGACTACAATTTCCGCATGCAAAACCACCTTACCTTGCAGCTCAAGTTGCTTCTGGAATCACTGGAGCTGGGCCTGGTGGAGCGCAGCCAGTGCGTTCGCCTGTGTCTGCTGTCCGCGCTGGCCGGTGAGCACACCCTGCTGATCGGCCCCCCAGGCACCGCCAAAAGTGAGCTGGCGCGGCGTCTGCACACGGCATTTCGCGAAGGGCGCTATTTCGAACGCCTGCTTACCCGCTTTACCGTGCCCGAGGAACTGTTTGGCCCGCTCTCGATCAAAGCGCTGGAAGAAGACCGCTACGAGCGCCACACCGAGGGCTTCTTACCCACTGCCTCGATTGCCTTTATTGACGAGGTGTTCAAGGCCAATAGCGCGATCCTGAACGCCCTGCTGACGCTGCTTAACGAACGCGAATTTGACAACGGCGCCGGACGCATGCGCTGCCCGCTCATCAGCGTGCTGGGGGCAACCAACGAGGTGCCGGAAGACGAAATCGCCGATGCATTTTTCGATCGTTTTCTGCTGCGCCTGCCCGTGTCGGCCGTTAGCCGCGAAGGGTTTTCCGCGCTGCTGCAGGTAGACAAGGGCCTTGCCTGGACCGCCCCCGCAGAGGAACTAAAGCTGGACGCTGCGGCCTTGGCATTGCTGGCCGGGAACGCAGCGCGCATGGGTCTGCCAGACGCGCTGTTGTCGCTGCTAAGCGAATTGCGCCAATACCTGGCCACGCAGTCGATTGCGGTGTCCGACCGGCGCTGGGTCAAGATTACCGGGCTGCTGCGCGTGGCGGCGGCAAGCGACGGTCGTGAGGAGGTGGCACTGTGGGATTTGCTGTTGCTACCCTGGCTCACCGCCCCCGATGCCGCGCGCCAGCGGCAGGTGGCCGAGTGGCTCGCTGCGCGCCTGGGCGTGCGAGAGGCCTTTTCCCCGGCCCGCCTGACCCGCGTGGTGGAAGCCTTCGAGCGCCAGCTCGACACCGAGCGCCAAGCCAACGACCTGGACTACGACGCCAGCGGCAGGCTGAATTTTTCCGCTACCGAAATTGCCACAGAGATTGGCAACGCCAAGGGGGACGCAACCGCCTTGCGCATGAACTACAACCGGCGGCGCCGCTATGGCGACACGCACATCGCGGCGCGCGTGGGCCAGCTTGATGCCCTGCTGCTGCGCATCGCCGGTTACGCACAGGAAGTGGAAGCACACAGCACCGGCCTGCAGACCTATGCCGCAGGCAGCCTGTGGCTGGACCCGGACTTGATGCAGCGTGCGGCCTCCCATCTGGCCGTCACACAGGCCGCCGTGCAGCGGTTGGCCGAACGCGCCCGCGCTCTGCGCACCGGCTTTCTGGAGCTGCCGCGTTTGCCACAAGACAACGGAGCCCAGCCCGAACCGGTTGCCTGCGAAGCGCTGGATGCAGAGTGAACAGCGGGCCAACACCAACGCGTGAGCGCCCCGGCGCAGAGCGCGATGGGTCGCCCGGGCAGGCCTTGCCACAGCCCCTGCTGTTCGAAAGGGGCGAACAACGCTTAGCCGTCCTGGATCACTTGGCGCGTCCGCTTTGGTTGGGTGGCCTGACGCATTCGCAGGGCACATTGGAGCCCCGCCTGCAGGCCATGCACACCTTGCGCGAGGAACTGCTTGCTGGCCTTCCTGCCCGGGCTGCCAACTGGCAATGGCCGCCTGAAGCGATTGCCCTGCCCCTGGCCCAGACCCTCAACACACTCGATCTGCAGCGCTTTTGCCAGGACCAGCCGCAGCTCAGCGACACGGTCTTGCTCAGCATCCTGTTCCATCTGGACTTCATCGTCGACTACCAGGACCGGGGAGCCAGCACAGCGCAGGCGACCGCGATGGCGCTAGCCGCCTTTGCCGAGGACTGGCGCGAGCGAAGCGGCCAAATGGATGAGTTGATCCAGGTGTTTGGCCTGCTGCCCGAGGACGCCAAGCACAGCCGCTGGGACCAGCTGCAGGGCCTGTTGCGATCCA
>CANFNO010000422.1 GCA_947447845.1 Burkholderiales bacterium
CGAGACGGCGAAACGTGATGCCACACGAGAATTGATGTGAACCAGGCCAAGGGCATTGCCGTATCCCCGGACCAACTCTGCATTGGCATGTATGTCTGGATCGACATGCGTTGGTTTGAACATCCGTTTGCCTTCAACCATTTCAAAATAAAGTCTGACGACCAGATCGCCACGATCCGCAGTCTGGGGCTTCAGTCCATACGCTTTAGCCCCGAACTCAGCGATGCCAAACCGGTCATATCGGACAGCGTCGCAACAGCATCCAAGTCACCAGCATCGTCCGCCGAAACCCCAGGCGCCAGCAAAGCAAGTGAAGCACCCATTTTGCTGGCCAAGCGCAAGATGATGGAGCAGATGCGTGAACGCCGAGCCAATGCCGAACGCATAGAAAGCGCGTTTATTCACACAGCCACCGCCATCCGCGATATTGAAAAAAACCTGTACAGCAATCCGGTCGCCACGGTGGAGCAGGCAAACAAACTGGTAAAGAAAGTGGTGGACTCCATTCTGGTGTCACCGGAACTGGCCATTCATTTGATGGGCGACCGCCTTGGCGGGGAGGAGCTTTACTTCCACTCCCTGAATGTGACCATGCTGTCGCTGATGATTGCGCGCGACATCAAGCTTCCCGGCGAAGTCGTGGCCACATTGGGACTGGGGGCGCTGATGCATGACATCGGCGAAACCGAGATTCCCGACAAGATCCGCAAGAGAGTAGGCGCACTAACGCTGGCCGAGCGGCACTTCTTCGAGCTGCATTGCGAATACGGCGTGGCGATTGGCAAACGATTGCATTTGGCTCCGGCGGTGCTCAGCATCATCGAGCAGCACCATGAGTTATCAGATGGCTCAGGCTACCCCGCACAGCTCAAAGGCGAGGCCATAAACCTGTTGGCACGCATCGTAGTCATTGCCAACCACTACGATGAATTGTGCAACCCGCCGCTGATCAACGATGCGCTGACGCCACATGAGGCGCTGTCTTTGATGTTTGCCAAACTACGTGGCAAATTCGACGCCAAGATATTGCCGGTATTCATCCGCTGTCTGGGGGTCTACCCGCCTGGCACCATCGTGCAGCTTTCCAATGGCGCCATCGGCATGGTGTCCACGGTGAACACGTCCAGTCCCATGAAACCCACAGTGGTGGTCTACGACGCCGACATCCCGAAAGAAGAAGCCATATTGCTGGACATGGACAACCAAAGCGAGGTCAACATCGCCAAGGCCTTGCGCCCGGGCCAATTGCCCCGAGAGGTTTACAACTACCTTAGTCCACGCAAGCGCGTCAGCTATTACTTTGACACCGGGTCCGCCCACTCTGCGGTACGCAAACCATGAGCGACATGGATCGCCTGATGCTGGATCACAGCGACGAACTGATGCTGCTGGTGGACCCAACTACGCTGGAGATTGTCCACGCCAATGCCAGCACTGCCAAAGCTCTGGGTTACAGCATTGCGCAAATCAAAGAGTTGGCTATCACTGATATTGAAAGCTCGTTGGCCGACGTCTTCTATTGGGAAGATGCGCGTGCGGGGCGCTACCAAGCCATCCAAAATCAGGAAGGGCTGCTACGCCGACGGGATGGTGAACTGGTCACGACCACCAAGAACGTGCGGCCCGTGGTTGCCGAAGGACGCACACTGCTGCTAATCCAGGCCAGCCTCCGACAGATGGAACAAATGGCGGAGAACGTGCTGGCCAAGACCCTGTCGCAACTGCAGGCAACCCTTGAGTCCACCAGCAATGGCATTCTGGTAATTGACTGGCATGGTTGCATCGACAGCATGAACCGCGTGTTTGGCACGATGTGGATGCTGCCAGACGAGTTGCTTGGCGCCCACGATGACGCCCGCATATTTGCGTATGTGTCAGAGCAGGTGCTTGAAACCGAGTTGTTTTTGGAATCCATGCGAGCGATAGTGGACGCCGGTGCCACGTCCCAGGTGCTTCACCACCACGATGGACGGGTGTTTGAAGTCAATTCCCTGCCGCAGATGTTGGGCGAGCAAATCATCGGACGGGTCTTCAGCTTTCAGGACATCACACGGCATACGCTGGCTGAAGCGGCGCTGCGTGAATCACGTGACCAATTGGAAGAGCGCGTGCGGGTGCGCACGGCCGACCTTTATGCCGCCAATGAACGCCTGGTACAGGAAAAGGAACTGCAGGCCGAATTGATCAAGAAGCTGGGTGAGACACAAAGCCAGTTGTTGCAGTCTGAACGCATGGCCTCGATCGGTCAGTTGGCTGCCGGTGTGGCCCATGAGATCAACAACCCGGTGGGGTTCGTCAATTCGAATATCGGCTCGCTGCGAACCTATGTATTGGGCATGCTCGATTTGTTGACAGCCTATGAGCAGACCGAAGACGAACTATCTGAGAGCGCCAGGCAGCGCATTGGTCAGATCAAGAGCCAGGTTGATATGGCGTTTCTGCGCGAGGACATCCTGTCTCTGCTTTCGGAATCGGCCGATGGGCTGCAGCGCGTTACTCGCATCGTACGGGACCTGAAGAACTTTTCGCATGTGGACGAGGCCGAGCTGCAATTTGCAAATATTGAAGAAGGCATAGAAAGCACCCTGCGTGTGGTGTGGAATGAGCTCAAATACAAGGCAGACATTGTCAAGGAGTTTGCGGGCATCCCGCCCATCCAGTGCTTCCCGTTCCAGCTCAATCAGGTCATCATGAACCTGTTGGTCAATGCGGGTCAGGCACTGGACAGCAAAGGCACCATTTACATTCGCACAGGCCACAATGCAACCGAAGTCTGGATCGAAGTCTCAGATACCGGCAAGGGCATACCCAAGGAAAACCAATCGCGAATTTTTGAGCCTTTTTTCACGACCAAACCGGTGGGTAAAGGAACAGGCCTGGGCCTTTCACTCTCCTTTGGCATCGTAAAAAAGCACGGCGGATCGATAGACGTGGTGAGCGAAGTGGGAATGGGAACCACGTTCAAGGTGACGCTGCCAAAGAAGCCGCCGCCGTTTAATGTCTGAAACCGCGGCCGTGGTCAAGCGGAAAAGTATCGCTACCGATGTGCTTGAAGCAATATTGCGCACTTATCTGATGTCACCGTTTCTTCAAGGCACCTCACCCGCATCGATCCGCGCCTCGATGGCAGCAAAGGCGATGCGCAGATCGGCGACGCTATCAATCACCTCATGGGCGCCCGCATCCTTCAATGTGCGACGGGCATCGACCAACGCGTGCTCGCGTTCGTCTTCGCTGGCATCCACCCACTGATCCCAGGACCAACCCAGGGCGTTGCCACTGGCTGCCACACCGACCGTCCAGCAACCTGCGTTGAGGCCTTCCTGCAATCCGGGCGCGGTGTCGTCCACCTTGACGACCCGATCACTCTGGCCGACCAGACCCAAACTGACCATGCATTCCTGCATGCCCAACGGGCTGGGACGGCTTAGCGCCACATCGTCACAGCAAATTGTGCGCGCGGGTGCGAAGCCTGCCTGTGCTGCCTTGGCAATCAGGGGCGTCATGATGAAGCGGGTATAGCCGGTGGTGGTGGCCACGCCGATGGCTTGCTGCTGCAGCCAGGCATAGGTTTCCAGAAATCCGGGGATGAAGTCGCTGCACTCCAGGGCGCTGGCCGCGCTCATGGGCACAAATTCTTCCAGCAACGCCGCAGCATCCTGCGTCGTGAAGCTTTGGCCCTTGACTTGCTGCCACTGCGTGGCAATTTCAGGCATGGCACCCAATGCCTCGATATGCGCCAGCTTGGGCAAGCCCATGGGCACGCGCGCCTGGGCAATGCTGACTTGTAGTCCATGGTTGGCAAACAGACGCACAAAGGCCCCCATCGGCGCCAAGCTGCCAAAGTCCACAATGGTTCCGGCCCAATCAAACA
>CANFNO010000423.1 GCA_947447845.1 Burkholderiales bacterium
CGTCATCAGTTGTATTTGCGGCTGTTTGCTGCCTTCGCGTTTGTCGGAATTTTCGGTGGCGTTGGAATCCTGTTTGCCTACAAAGCCCTAGTCGAGCGGGCCGCCCTTACCTCTATGGCCGAGAGTGTGAAATATGTCGAGCACAACATCTCGACGCTAAAGTCGAATTGGCAGAAGAGTGCGCAGGAGGTGAAGGCGCAGCTTGACTTCATGCGCATATTCGGCGCGCAGAGTCAGGAGGCAAGCTGGATCAAGCTGCGTGCCTACTTCGCAATTTTGGAGGGGAAGATTGGCCGGTTCCCATCGGGCGTGGTGCTTGGTTCGGATCGGAAGTTGCTCTTCGCTTATGGCACGGAAGGCCAACCGTTTGGTAGAGCCATCGAAGGCAATTCCGATTTGCCCGCCTGGTATTTCAGCGCCAACCACCGAACTGCATTCTTGCCTATTGTTTCTCCGGTTTGGCTCGGGGAACAAGGAAATGGTCAACTGATTCTCTTGCAGCCAATTGACAATTCGGTCTTGCTTTCATTGGCCCCCAAGGATTCAACGCTATTGATGGCACTGAACAATCGTGTCATTGCCAGTTCTCGCGGCTCAGTAGATCTGAACACCGTAGTTAATTCGGAGTTGAACGGAATGACCACCTCCGAAGATCTGAAGACAGCGCAGCGGATCCTTCGGTGGATAGATGGCGATATCGATGCGCCGCATCTCATTCTTCAACAGGTAGTGACAGAGCCCATTTCAAGGCAATCGGTAATCTTTGCAGCGATAGTCTTACTTGCGTCGTTTACAGCGATTCTGTGGTTCGCGATAGGAAGATGGTCCACTCAACTCACGCAACGTATTGAACATCTCTTCAAGGCATCCGAGATGTTTATGGGGGCGCACCATTTGACCCACGACGTACAGCATCGGTTAGCGCAAGCCAGTAGCCATCCCGATGAAATTGCCAAAGTGGCGGCATCTTCAAAAGACTTGATGGGCAATATTGAATCGTTTGATCAGGAGCATTTTGCTTACCTCAAGACGCTGGAAATTCTTGAAGAAGGTGTTGTTGAGTTGAATTCCAAAGGCGTGTATTTGCGTGCAAGCCCAGGGTGGGAACGTCTCTCAAACTTCAGGGCAGTCGGCGGAGGCGATCTGATTTTCAATGCCATTCATCCGGAAGACGAACCCGACTTTCGCAAGCAGCTCGATTTGCTCTTTACCGGTGAGAAGTCTAGTTTGGTAGGGCGTGCGCGCTTGCATCAACCGGAAAAAAAAGAGGTTTGGATCGAGTACCGCTTCATTGCGGGTGAATCAAATAGCAAACAAGTTCAAAGTGTCAGCGGAGTTCTTCGGGACATTACCCAAAGCTATTTGCTGGAAAAGCACATCTCCCATATGGCGCTGCATGACGCGCTGACCGAGTTGCCAAACCGGATTTTGTTTGAAGACCGGGCCAAGGTTGCCCTTCGTACGGCCAAACGAAAGGGTAACAAGGTGGCAGTGGCGTTTGTCGATTTGGATCATTTCAAGAACGTCAATGATCAGCATGGCCATGGTGTGGGTGATCAGATGCTGGTGAGCCTCGCGAATTCTTTGAAAGGATCATTGCGGTCGGGTGATACCTTGGCGCGATGGGGTGGTGACGAGTTCGTAGTCTTGATAACCGACCTCGAAACTACGGAGGGTGCGCGGGACGTGATGGCGAAGTTTTTGGCTGTTTGCGAGCGACCGATCGTGATTGGTGGCAACCAGTTCAATGTCACTTGCAGTATGGGCGTGGCAATCTATCCGGAAGATGCCCAGGACGTCGAATCCATGTTGTCACAGGCTGACCGTGCAATGTTCTTTTCCAAGGAACAGGGTAGAAACACCATCCGCTTTGTGTCTGACATGGCCGATCGCGATAAGGAGCGCAGAGCCCTCTACATTCAAAATTTGTTGGCGACTGCGATCAAAGATCAAAAGCTGCAGGTTTGGTTTCAACCCATCGTGGACGCTGGCACGCGGCGCGTAGTCGCTTGCGAAGCCCTGGCGCGCTGGAATGACGAGATCTATGGATGGGTCCCACCCGCAACCTTCATACCCATGGCGGAAAACCTTGGACTGATACGCGAGTTGGGCCACCAGATTTGGCTGAAAACGGTGGAGAGCATGGAGCGCTGGAAACGGCAGGGCATCGAATTGCGGGTGGCCGTCAATGTGTCCAGGCGGCAACTCTTCATACCCAGTTTTACAGCGGACTTGTTGGACGATCTGGCTGAACTGCATCTGTCGCCTTCGATGATCGATCTGGAGATCACTGAAAGTGTTGCCATGGAAGATGCGGAACACACGACCAATCGTCTCGCTGAACTCGCGGGCGCTGGCTTTGGCATTGCGATTGATGATTTTGGTACGGGCTATTCGTCGCTTTCCCAATTGCATGAGATGCCTGCATCCAAGGTAAAAATTGATATTTCCTTCGTGCGGCGTGTGCATCTGACACAGGGGGAGCAACTGATTCAAGCCATCGTCAAAATTGCCTCGGCCTTCAATATGAACACCGTCGCGGAGGGTGTGGAAGACGAGCAGACGGCTGCAGCCTTGGAGCGACTCGGCGTAAATCAGCTTCAAGGGTATTACTTTGCCAAGCCAATGAACGCAGATCAGTTTGAAGCGTTTGTGCTGGAGAATTCGAACTGAGTTCCATGCTGTATCCAGCACGGCGCCGTCCGTGCAAATCAATTCAATTCAAGTCAAGTCCATTCCACTGCGGCGGAAAACATATAGCCCGAGCCGTACACCGTCTTGATAATTTTGGGTTGCTGCGCATCGGTTTCCAGTCTTCTGCGTAAACGCGAGATGCGCACGTCGATGCTGCGGTCCAGCGGCGAGATGTCGCGCTGGCCGAAGATCTGTTCGCGGGTCAGTATTTGATTCGGCCGCTCCAGAAAGGCGCGCAACACCTGGGCCTCGGCGGTACCGAGCACATGCTCCTCGCCATCCGGCGCGCGCAGTTGGTTGGCACCGCAGTCCAACGTCCAACCCAGAAAGTGGGCAAAGCGATGCTGCTTGACAGCGCCGCCACCGCCGGTTGCAGCCCGGCGTCGCAAAATGCTGCGCACACGCGCCACCAGTTCACGCGGCTCGAAGGGTTTGACGACGTAGTCATCCGCACCCAGTTCGAGGCCCATGACGCGGTCTATGGTGTGGCTGCGCCCGGTGACCACCAACAAACCGCAACTGCTTAAGCGTCCGATGTGGGACATCAGCTCAATGCCATCCATGTCGGGGAGTCCCAGATCGACGATGCACAGGTCCGGACGCTCGCTTTGCAGGCGCCGGATGACGGCCGCCGCTGTGCCGAAGACTTCCACGTGAAAATCGAATTCGTTGAGGATGCGCTGCAGGACTTGCGCAACGCTGCTGTCATCCTCCACCACATAGATCAGTGGCTTTTGCGCGTTGCGTGCGGAGGAGGAAGACGAAGGCGTGGTGGATGAGGTCGACATTAGCGGTGCTCCGCCAACTGCAGGGCCGTGGCCAGTTCGGCCTTGGTGAAGGGTTTGGACAGCAGCGGAACGGGCAGCGGCGTGCTGCTCTCCGGCGCGAAGCCGCTCATCAAAACGACCTTTGGTATGTCGCAGCGTGCCAGGGCCTGGCGTGCCACTTCGCGGCCATCAACGCCGCCGGGCATGGCAATGTCGGACACCAGCGCGACGATGTCCGGCACCCGCAGCAGCATGTCCAGCGCCTCCACACCGTTCACCGCTTCGAGCACCGCATAGCCCAACTCCAGCAGATGGCGGCGCACCAGTTGCCGCACACCCGCATCGTCTTCCACCAACAGGCACAAGCCCTGGCTTGCAGGCGCCGGGTCCGCCAGGGAATCTATTGC
>CANFNO010000424.1 GCA_947447845.1 Burkholderiales bacterium
TACGCTAATTCACCATTTTGTGGCACGGAATATGTGTATTTTGGTGCGCTCTGTCTGCACGCGGCAGAGCGAGGTGGCACTTTTTGCACAGTCATGCACCACCAGAGTGATTCGCGGCGCAATTTGCTGTTGAGAACAGGCAGTGCGTTTGGTGACAGAAGTCTCACGGCATCGATTTTGAGCTCGCTTAACACCCATCGCCATTGGCGATGGGAATATAAAGAGGAGAACTTGATGAGCAATCGTGAGTTTGATATTGCCAACGAAACCTGCCACGACTTTACTGAAGTGGAAAGACGCCTGGGGGTTTCCCGCCGGACTTTCCTGAACTTTTGCACCGGTGTCGCAGCGTCTTTTGGACTGGGGACCAAGTCTGCAATGGCGATGGCCGCGGCGATCGCCAATCCGGCCAGAACGCCAGTGATCTGGCTGCACGGGCAGGAGTGCACAGGGCCCACCGAGTCCTTGCTGCGCTCTGAGCAACCCAGTTTTGAGCACCTGATTCTGGATCTCATTTCACTCGATTACCACCAGACACTGGATGCCGGCGCCGGCCATCGCGTGGAAGAAATCAAGAAGGAAACCATCCAAAAATACAAAGGCAAATACCTGCTGGTTATCGAAGGTGCGATACCGACGGGGCAGAACGGAATCTTCTGCAAGATCGGTGGGCAGACCATGATGGAAGCCACCAAAGAAGCGGCTGAAAGTGCGGGTGCCATTGTGGCCTTCGGCTCCTGTGCGAGTTGGGGTGGCGTGCAGTCCGCAGCGCCCAATCCCACCGGCGCGGTCGGGGCTCCCGAATTCCTCAAAGGCAAGACGGTGGTCACGATCCCCGGTTGCCCGCCCAACCCGGCCAACTTCCTGGGCACCGTGCTGTACTTCGTAACCTACGGCAAGCTGCCCCCCATCGACGACAAGGGACGTCCGAAGTGGGCCTACGGACGCCTGATTCACGAGAACTGCTACCGCCGGCCGCACTTCGACGCAGGTCGCTTCGCCACGCAATTTGGCGACGATGGCCACCGCCAGGGCTGGTGCCTTTACAAGCTCGGGTGCAAGGGTCCGGAGACCTACAACAACTGCCCCAGCCTGGAGTACAACAATGTCGGCGGCGGCGTCTGGCCCATCGGTGTCGGGCACCCCTGCTTCGGCTGCTCCGAGAAGGGCACCGGCTTTAACAAGCCCATGTTCAGCCTGGCCGATGTGAAGACGCATACGCCTCCCAACGCGTTCCCGATGATTTCCGAGCGCCAGAGCCCAACCACTTCCACCATCACCATTGCGGCTGCAGTGGGCGGTGCCGCAGTCGGTGCCGTGCTCGGTGCCGCACTGGTGACAGGCAAGAAGTTGGGCGAAAAACCTGACGCGCCCCAGCAAGACCCTGCCAAAGGGGAATAAGCATGCAGCGCAGAAAATTCTTCCGGGCAACACTCGGAGCTGCGGGCGCCGCACTGGCGAGTACGGCTGTGCAGGCAAGGCCCAATCTGGAACCTGCGCCGCAAGCTGTCGGCATGTTGTATGACTCCACGCTGTGCGTCGGCTGCAAAGCCTGTGTCAGCAAATGCAAGGAAGTCAACGGCATGCCACCGGTGTCCATGGGTGATGAAATTCAGTCTGACTTTGCCATGGACTTAGGGCCCAAGACGCTCAACGTCATCAAGATTTATACCGACGGCAAGGGCACTGTGAAGGACAGTGAGAAGGACGGCTTTGCTTTCGAGAAGCGCAGTTGCATGCACTGCGTTGACCCCGGTTGCGTTTCGGTCTGCCCGGTCTCTTCACTCACCCGCGACCCGCTGACCGGCATCGTCAACTACAACGCTGATGTGTGCATTGGCTGCCGTACCTGCATGACAGGTTGCCCCTACAACGTGCCGCAGTACGACTACGACAATCCGCTCGGGCAAATTCATAAGTGCCAGATGTGCAACCAGAAAGGTGTGGAGCGCATCAGCAAAGGCGGCATGACGGGTTGCGCTGAAGCCTGCCCCACCGGTGCCACGCTTTTCGGCTCGCGCGAGGCCTTGCTCGCAGAGGCCAAGCGCCGCATTGCACTCAAACCCGGCGAGGTCTACAACTACCCGATGGGCGATGTGCGCAAGCCAAATAAGTTCCATGAAAAAGCCGTGCCGCAGTACCAAAGCCACGTCTGGGGCGAAAAGGAGGCGGGCGGCACCAACGTCATGCACCTGTCGGCGATTTCCTACGACAAGCTGGGCATGCCGCCCTTGGGCGAGCGTTCGGCTGCTTCGATTTCCGAAGGCGTGCAAAGCACGGTGTACGCCTACATGGCACTGCCCGCGATGGCCCTGGGTGGTCTGAGCTGGATCGTCAGACGCAATACCGAGGTCGCCAATCAAGGTGAGGAGGAAAAACCATGAATCACCACGTCGTATTGAATCGGCCGTTGCTAACCCCCCCGTTCCTGGTGTTGGGAGCCTTTGGTGCCACGGCGATTGTCTTGTTGCTGGTGCGTTTTTTCACCGGCATGGGCACGGTCACCAATCTCAATGGGGGCTACGCCTGGGGCATCTGGGTCGTCTATGACATCGTCGTCGGCACCGCGTTTGCCTGTGGTGGTTACGCGCTAGCCGTGGCGGTCTATGTCTTCAACAAAGGGCAGTACCACCCGTTGGTGCGCCCGGCCCTGCTGACCAGTTTGCTGGGCTACGCGCTCGGCGCAACAGGTGCCTTTATCGACATGGGTCGCTACTGGAATTTCTACAACATCTTTATGCCCGATCAAATTAACACGCACGCAGTCATGCTTGAGGTTGCGCTGTGCGTGTTTTCGTATGTGTTGGTGCTGACTATCGAGTTCCTCCCGACCGTGCTGGAGAAATTTAAAGCGCAGGCCTGGCAGCAAAAACTGAGCCGCATGCTTTTCTTCTTTATTGCGCTGGGGATTCTGCTGCCGACCATGCACCAGTCGTCACTTGGCAGCTTCCTGATTGCCATGGGTTGGAAAGTCCACCCGCTGTGGCAGACCATGGAACTGCAACCTCTGCTGGCCATTCTCACGGCCTTCACCATGGGCTTTTCTGCCGTGATTTTTGAAGCGTCCCTGGGTGCCGTCGGGTTCAAGCGGAAACCTGAAACACCGATGCTGGTGGGGTTGGGAAAGATTATTGTCGGGCTCACTGTCGCCTTTCTGGTCGTGCGTTTCGCAACGCTTCTGGTGACCGGCAAGTTGGGACTGCTCTTTGCCTTTGATCTGGCAAGCTTCATGTTCCTGCTGGAGACGGCCATGTTCGTTTACCCGGTGCTCATCCTGAGTTCGCCCGTAAAACGTGCCAATGGCAAGAAGCTGTTCTACGCTGCGCTGTGCATGATGCTGGCGGGGGCGTTGTATCGTTTCGACGCCTTCCTCATCACCTTCTATCCGGGCGCAGGCTACAGCTACTTCCCTGCATTGCCCGAAATATTGATCACTGTCGGAATGGTGGCTATCGAAGTCATGGCCTATCTTGTCATCGTGACGCAGTTTCCAGTTTTGGCTCGCGAAGAGCATTGATCGCCTGATATCCCTTTCGGTTAAGGAGAATTTTTGTGGCAAAACGCATAACAGTAGACCCCATTACCCGCATCGAGGGCCATTTGCGCATTGATGTCGAGGTCGACAATGGTCATGTCACGAAGGCTTGGTCTTCGGGGCAAATGTGGCGCGGTATTGAGAAAATTCTTGTGGGGCGCGATCCGCGCGAGGCGTGGTCCTACACCCAGAGATTCTGCGGAGTGTGCACCACGGTGCACGCCATTACGTCGGTGCGCGCCGTCGAAAACGCGCTGCAACTGGAGATCCCGGTCAACGCACAGTTGATCCGCAACATCATCCAGTCCGCACATGCCGTTCA
>CANFNO010000425.1 GCA_947447845.1 Burkholderiales bacterium
CAGTTCCCACGTGCCATCCCAAAGGCTTTTGTAGACGTACTGCTCCTGGCTGGCCAGTGTCAGGGTTCCATATTGCTTCCAGTTGTCCTGCACCAGGGCCTGCCCCGGCTGCACGACGATGGGGATGAGTTTGATAAACCATTCCGGGGCACCTTCGATCTTGCCCTCGAATACGCGCTCCACCAGAGTCTCTCCAGTGGGTGAAACGATGCGGATGAACCGGTAGTGGCCTGCATCGAATTGCGCCGCCACTTGCAGTTCGACCATCACCGGGTCCTTGGGCAATTGCGACAGGGACAGCGCCAGGGCGGTTGCGTTGTCGATGTTTTTGACCTGCAACTGCTGCTGCAGGTATTGGCGGGCCGATAGCACGCTGGTGACCGTGCTGGCTGCAAAGGCCATGGCCATGAGCAAAATGATGGCTGCCCAAAGTTGTTTGATGAGTGACATGGTGGTGTTGCCAGGAAGGGTAGGGTGAAATTTAAAGGCCGTCGCGGCGCATGCGATCGAGCACATCGCGCCAGCGGGAAAGTCTTGTCGTGGGGTCGGCGCTAGAGGTGGTCGCACCGCCAACCCATAGGCCGTCGCTGTTGAAGCTGTAAACCGGAGACAGATCAGGGCGCATAGAGCCCGCGCGGATGCTGCCGACCATGTTGTCCAGGATAACGGGCTCTTCGCTAGGCTGCGCATAGTAGCCCAGCACCATGTGGGCAATGGGCGTGGCACCACCCGATTGATAGCGCACATAGATGAGGCGCAGGCGCTCGTTGGGCACGCCCAGAATGCGCAAGGTTGTGTACTTGGCGATGACAAAGTCCTCGCAGTCTCCGGTGCCATGGCCCATGAACTCCAGAGGCGTGGCCCAGTAGTCTTCCTGGCTGTAGACCTCCATGTCCGTCTTGTACAAAATCCGACGGTTGAAGAAGGTGTTGACCCGGTTGAGCTTGTCGTTGTCTGGAAGGGATGCTGATTCCTCGATCAGCTTGCGCCACGCGACGACAGTGTCCAGCGCTTTGGGGCCGTAATGTTGCTGGGCCAAAGATTGCATGCGGTCAAAGTCAGTGGCGGCAAAGCTAAGGGCAAACGCCATCACCAGCCATATCAACCATTGGGCGCACGCCTTAAGTGCATGCAGAGCGTGCAGCGCGTGAGTGATGCGCGACATTTGCGACGCACCCAACCCGGGTCCGTGGCGGAGGTCAGACGGGTGCATGCATTGCAAGCGGTCGCGCCGGAGAGCAGGCGCTTGGCTGGCTTCTTTGGGATGGAACAAACACGCCCCTGGATTCCTTTGATTTACTATGCCCAATTTTGGCAGAACCCATCGCTTTGTCCAACCGCTTTAATTTACTTTTGCGGTGCGGGCGAGGTCATCACGGAGGCCGGAGCGCGCACCGTAAAATGCCCCATCGTTCGCAGAAAACCCTCAATGCACCGTCACATCACCATTACATCCAAGCGTTGGGCATTGGGCACCTTTTTATTGCTCCTCCTGAATGGCTCGTTCGCGTTCGCTGCGGCAAGCACTGGCAACTCGGTTTTTCTAGAGGATTTGACGTCTTTTGAGTTGCGCGCGGCAGTTGCCAATGGCAGCACGACTGTCTTGGTGCCGATCGGCGGTACCGAGCAAAACGGGCCGCATATGGCCCTTGGCAAGCACAACGTGCGCGTGAAGGTGCTGGCAGGCCAGATTGCGCAAAAGCTCGGCAATGCCATCGTGGCACCCGTGCTGGCCTATGTTCCTGAGGGCGCCATCTTCCCGCCCGTTGCACATATGCGCTTTAGCGGCACGATTTCCATTTCGGATGCAACGTTTGAGTCCATCCTGGAGTCCACCGCACGCAGCTTCAAACAGCATGGCTTCCGCGATGTGGTGTTTCTAGGGGATCATGGCGGGTACCAAAAAAGTGAGCTGCGGGCCGCAGATAAGATCAATAAGGAATGGGCCGCCGACGCGCGCTTTCGCGCACTGGCCCTGACGGCCTATTACGAGGCATCTCAGGGCCCCTACATACAGGCGTTGCGCAGCAAGGGCTACTCCGATGCGGAAATCGGAACCCATGCGGGACTAGCCGATACGTCCATGATGCTGGCCATCGACAAGTCTCTCGTGCGCATGGATCTGCTGGCTGAGGGAGCCAAAACCGCGCCTGCAGATGGCGTCTATGGAGACCCCAGAAAATCGTCTGCAGAGTTGGGGCAACTCGGTATCCGCAGCATCGTGGACAGGTCCGTCCAAGCCATACAAGAAGCTGTGAAACAGCACACGTCCCGCTAACCTATCTGTAGAAATGTTGTGTATATGAAAAGCAAAAAAATCAACCTGTTGGCACTTTCCACGCTAGCCCTCTTGGCCTTGTCGAATGGCGCAAGTGCCGCTGGTCCGGCACCTGTAGCACCCATGGCCGCAGTGAATACTGTGGCCGGCATGGCGCCAGTCTTGGACGCTGACAACCTGTACAGCGAGACACGAACGGATCGCATGCTTCCTGCCGTCAAGCAAGATCTGGAGCGCGTCTATGTGCCCAACCTGCGTGGCAACAACGTCACCGTCATTGACCCCGCAACGCTGAAGGTGGTGGACCGTTTTAAAGTTGGGCGGGCCCCGCAACATATCGTGCCTTCCTGGGATATGAGAACACTTTGGGTTGCCAACAACGCCGAACGTGGCAACGATGGCAGCTTGACACCCGTGGATCCGCGCACCGGCAAGCCGGGCAAAGCCATTCCCGTGGATGACCCCTACAACGTCTATTTCACACCCGATGGACAGTCGACCATCGTCGTGGCAGAAGCCAAACACAGGCTGGACTTCCGTGATCCCAAGACGCTCAAGTTGCAATATGCCATCGAAGCACCCAAGTGCGGTGGCATCAACCACGGCGATTTTTCAGCGGATGGTCGCTACGCCATCTTTACCTGTGAATTTGAGGGCAGTGTGGTGAAGATCGATCTTGTTAACAAGGCGGTCGTCGGCTACTTGAAACTGGAAATGCCCAAGTTTCGCTTCAAGGGGGGCGTCAAGTCTCCTAACCCGCTGGAAACCGAGATCTGTACCGTCACCAAAGGTATGCCGCAAGACATACGCATCGCACCGAACGGCAAGTTGTTTTATGTCGCTGACATGGAAGCGGATGGTGTGCATTTGCTGGACGGCGAAAGTTTCAAGGAAGTCGGCTTTGTTGCGACAGGGGTCGCAGCGCATGGCCTTTATCCCAGCCGCGATGCCAAGTCGCTGTACGTTGCCAATCGCGGCTCGCACTCGATCCACGGCAAGCCCCATGGCCCCGGCAGTGTGACGGTAATCGACTTCGCCACCAACAAGGTTGTGACCAATTGGCCTATCCCGGGTGGTGGCAGCCCTGATATGGGCAATGTCAGCAACGATGGCAAGTGGCTGTGGTTGTCGGGACGTTTTGACGACGTTGTCTACCGGCTTGACACCAGTTCCGGAAAGGTTGACATAGTCGCAGTCGGACTGGAGCCGCACGGCTTGGCCGTGTGGCCGCAACCTGGGCGTTACTCATTGGGACATACCGGCAATTTCCGCTAGCAGTGTTGCGGCACGGCTTCCTTGGTGCGCGGTCGCATTGAGCGCGCATTGTTGGTTCTAAGAGGCTTCTGCTAACTGGACGATATGCTGAACCTGCAGGGCGATTGGCTGCGGAATTGGCGAATTGCCATCTAAAACTGATCGTATGTAGTTTGCAGTTGTTTGCGCGTCACAGCTTTGCGGCAAATCGGGCAGGCTAGTGAGGGACCCTGCTTGATGCTCGATAACGGCTTCAGCCTGGCCATGCAAGATGCGTGTCATCTTCGGCGTTCTTCGTGCGTCGGCCACCGGCTCA
>CANFNO010000426.1 GCA_947447845.1 Burkholderiales bacterium
CTCACCAAGGCCACGCAGCAGAATGCATCGGCTTCTGAAGAGCTGGCTGCTACCAGCGAAGAGCTTTCCGGTCAGGCCGAACAGCTGCAGCAAAGCATCGCCTTCTTCAAGACCGGCACTTCCGCGTCTCAACGGGCCAACACACCTCCCGCGCTGGACAGGCGGGCTACTGCACCGCGTTTGACCACACGGGTCAGCGCTGCCCCAGTGCGTGGCAGCGGTAGTGGTAATTTCCGTCCCTATTGAAAGACCCCGTTTGGCCAATCTTGCATTCAGCGATAAAGAGTTTCAGCGTATTGCCGACTTGATGTATTCGGCGGTGGGTCTGTCATACAACGAATCGAAAAAGTCTCTCATCCATTCCCGACTGGCGCCTCGCATTCAGAAAATCGGGCTGAGTGGATTCGCTGAGTATCTTGCCGTGTTGGAGGATGAATCGGAGGCTGCCGAGTTTCAGATGGCGGTGGACTTGCTGACCACCAACGAGACCTATTTTTTCCGCGAACCCAAGCACTACGATCTGCTGCAGCAAGAGTTGCCCAACTTTGCCGACAAGGCTGCGTTGTCGATCTGGAGTGCGGCGAGTTCCTTTGGCGACGAGGCGTACAGCACCGCGATGCTGCTCAACGATATGCAGATCAATGGGCGTATCGGTCCGGATTGGTCGATTCTGGCCACCGACATCAGCCACCGCGTGCTGCTTAGCGCCAAAGAGGCAGTGTTCCCCGAAGACCGCTTGCGTGCGGTGACGCCCGAGCGTCTGCGCCGTTACTGCCTGCGCGGCGAGGGCGAGTCCGAGGGGCAGGTGATGCTCCAGGACAAAATCCGCCAGCGCGTGCAGTTCGGGCAACTCAATCTGTGCAAACCATTCAGCGGACTGGGGCCCTTTGACGTCATCTTTCTGCGCAACGTGCTGATCTATTTCGATCCCCCGACCAAGGTGGATGTGGTCGATCGGGTGTTAGCCTTGCTCAAACCCGGTGGACTTTTCTTTTTGGGAACAGCCGAAGGACGCGTACCCTGCAAGACGCCGTTGCAGACGGTCATTCCCGGCGCATTCCGCAAGTTAGCTTGATATGGCAACCCTGACCAAACTTCCTCTCTCAAAAAACAAGCCCGATCTCAAACCCGTTGGTCCTGTCGAGCTCATGCCCGGTGATGTCGCCTTGGCACAAGCCGGTGACCAACTCAAGACCTTGCTGGGTTCCTGCGTGTCGGTGATCCTGACGGACCCGCGGCGTACCGTGGGTTCCATGTGCCATATCGTGCACGTGGGTGTGCCCAACGCCGCCAACCGCCACAACACGGCTTATGGCGTGGTCGCCATGCACGAGATGTTTACCCGCCTGCGCTCCGTGGGAATCAACCCGCGCATGTGTGAAGCCTATGTGTTTGGCGGAGGCAATATGTTTCCGCACCTGTTTCGCGAGAAGCATGTGGGTGCCAACAATGTGGATTGGGTGTTGCACTATCTGGACACCCATGGTGTGCCGGTGGTGGACCATTGCCTGGGTGGCAATGGGTACCGCAAAGTAAGCTGGACCGTGGGTAACCAGGAACCGGTGGTTGAAACCGTATTTTCAGATCAAGGCGCGCTCAATGGTGGTTAAGGTTTTTGTGGTCGATGACTCGGCCATCGTGCGTCAGGCTCTAGCGCACATGCTGGCAGGAAATGCCGAGGTCGAATTGGTGGGCAGTGCGCCCAACCCTCTGCTGGCCATGGAGGCCATTCGCAAAAGTGCGCCCGATGTGCTGTTGCTGGATATCGAGATGCCCGGCATGGATGGTCTGACTTTTTTGCGCCAGATCATGTCCACCCACCCCATACCCACGGTGATTTGCTCCACGCTTTCTACCGAGGGCAGCAAGGTGGCGCTGGAGGCCTTGTCGGCAGGTGCCATCTCGGTCATGGCCAAGCCCAAGCTGGGTCTCAAGCAGTACCTGGAAGACTCGCGCCGCGACATGATTCTGGCCCTCAAGACCGCAGCCCGTGCACGGCCACGGGCGCGCACCAGCGTGCCGGATGCAACGGCCCGCAGCACCACAGCGCGAGCGCCGGTGTTGTCCTCAATACATGCTTTTGCCATGAACAAGCCGGTGGTCATCGGTAGCTCAACGGGTGGTACGCAGGCACTGGAACTGGTGCTGACCAGTTTGCCGGGCGATGCCCCAGGCATTGCCATAACCCAGCATATGCCTGAGAAATTTACCGCCATGTACGCGCAGCGCCTCAACGGCTTGTGCGCGATGCAAGTGCGTGAGGCCAAGGATGGCGATCGCCTGGAGCGTGGACTGGCACTGATTGCACCCGGTGGCTTGCACATGCAGTTGCGCAAGGCTGCCGGTCAGTATTACGTGCATGTGGTGGATGGCCCGCCTGTAAACCGTCACAAACCGTCCGTGGATGTGCTGTTCAAATCAGCGGCTGAAGTGGCTGGGCGCGATGCGCTGGGCATCATCATGACGGGCATGGGGGACGACGGTGCGCGGGGCATGAAGGTGATGCACGATGCTGGCGCACGCACGATTGCGCAGAATGAAGAAACCTGTGTGGTCTTCGGCATGCCCAAGGAGGCCATCAAGTTGCAGGCGGTTGACGACATCCTGCCGCTTGAGCAGATTGCGCGCGCAATTCTGCAGTTTGATTCACGCGCTTAACAGGAGTGCCGCCAGTGCCCCCGCTGTGCGAGGGTCGTGACCCGGCGGCAATACTTAGCTTAGCTAAGCCTAGCCTCGCATAGATGGGGTGCCCGGAGTCAGCACCGCGCTGCAGACGCGCGCGCGACCGGAATGCTTGGCCAAGTACAGTTGCTTGTCGGCCAGACCAATCAGGTCTTGCACATCGCTGTGAGAATTCTCGATGCGGGTGGCCAGACCCAGGCTGATGGTAATTACAGGCGCGGCCTCTGAGTTCTGGTGCGCAATCGCAAGTGCTCGCACATTGCGCTCCAACTCATCGGCAATGGCCAAAGCGTCTTCGTACGAGGTTTCCGGTAGTACGCAGGCAAACTCTTCCCCGCCGTAACGCGCTACCAGATCGGCTGGGCGGCGCAAGCAGCCCTTCAATGAAGAAGCGACCAAACGCAATGCGTCATCTCCTGCCTGATGGCCATAGGTATCGTTGAACAATTTGAAGAAGTCCACATCCAGGAGAATCAGCGAAAGCGGTGTGTTGTTACGCGCGGCACGCGCCCATTCGGTGGAGATCTGCTGGTCAAAATAACGGCGGTTGAAAACACCCGTCATGCCATCCAGAAAAACCAGCTTGCGTAACAAGTCGGACTGAAACTTCAGCGTCAGATGGGTTTTGACCCGCGCACGCACGACGTCCGGATTGATGGGTTTAGCAATGAAATCCACAGCCCCCAGACTCAATCCATGGGTTTCCTGGGCCGGGTCCGTGTGAGCGGTGACAAAAATTACCGGTATGTGGCTGGTCGTGGCCTCCGCTTTGAGTCGCCTGCAGACCTCAAACCCGTCTAGGCCCGGCATCACCACGTCCAGCAATATCAGGTCGGGAGGGTTGCTTTTGCAAAGTCCCAATGCCTGTTCGCCATTGGTTGCCATGAACACTTGGTAATCGCCAGCAAAACAGCGATACATCACCTGAATATTGATCGCCTGATCGTCAACAACCAGCAGCTTGGGCTTTCCGTGCGTGCTGTCGAGCAGCTCTGCTACAGGTTTCTCAAGGTCGATCATGTGTTATTGGGCGCACTGAAGTCGCTAATCAGTTCATCACATTGAACCACAGCTTGGGCAAAATTAAAAACTTTGAGAGTTGGGGCTAAAGTCTGCAATTGCGTAACAGCTGTAGTGTGCAGCGCACAAATCGCCTCGTA
>CANFNO010000427.1 GCA_947447845.1 Burkholderiales bacterium
CACCGGCACCTTTGTGTCGGTCGGCCCCTTGCGCGCCAAGATCACCGCCGCCGGTGCACCTTATGTGCAGGACGTGGTGCTTACCGGCCTTGACCTGAAGGAAGTGGGCGCCATGGTGTTTCCCACCCAGGCCGTGCGCGGTTTAAGTGGCTTGCCTGCCGACGCATCCATGGCCGATGTGCTGGCCAGCGCGCCGGTGGTGGCGCACTTCCAGACCGTGGTGGATGCGCTGTCCAAAAACTCCACCGGTAGCGCCAACCGCATTGCGCGCCTGTGCCTGCTGGCGGAGCCGCCCACCATAGACCGCAGCGAGATCACCGACAAGGGCTCCATCAACCAGCGCGCCGTGCTCACCCACCGCGCGACGACGGTTGAAGCGCTGCACGCCGACACGCTGCCGATCATCATCAAACCCACGGTCTGAACAGACTGAACAGGAACAACACAATGGCATCCAAAGGATTTTTCAACGCCTTCCAGGACATCTGGATTCTGGACGGCGTGCGCACCCCCATGGTCGACTACTGTGGCGCACTCGGCCACATTTCGCCCACCGATCTGGGCATCAAGGTGGCCCGCGCCGCCCTGGAGCGTGCAGCGGTTCCCGGCGCCCATATCGGCTCGGTCATCACCGGCAATATGGCGCCCGGCGACTTCGAACAGTTCATGCTGCCGCGCCACATCGCCTTGTATGCGGGCGTGCCGATTGAAGTGCCGGCCCTGATGGCCCAGCGCATTTGCGGCACCGGCTTTGAGCTGTTCCGCCAGGCGGCCGAGCAGATTCAGGGCGGTGCCTGCGATGCAGCCCTGGTGGTTGGCACCGAGAGCATGACGCGCAATCCGATCTGCGCCTTTGAGCACCGCACCGGTTTCAAGCTGGGCGCCGAAGTCGGCTTCAAGGACTTTATGTGGGAGGCCCTGAAGGACTCGGCCGCCGGCATCAACATGATCCAGACAGCAGAAAACCTGGCCGTGAAATACGGCGTCACCCGCGAAGAGGTGGACCAGTTTGCTTCTGCCTCGTTTGCCAAGGCCGTGGCCGCGCAGGAGTCCGGCTTTCTGGCCGGTGAGATCGTGCCCGTGGTCACCGAAAAGTTTGAGCTGACCGGCTACAAAACCCGCGGCATCAAGCTGCAGGGCAAAACGACGGAAGTGGCGCAAGACACGCACGCGCGTATCTCGCCCGCCGAGGTGCTGGCCAAGTTGCGCCCGGTGTACGAAGGCGGCGTGCAAACCGGCGGCAACAGTGCTGCGCTGGTCGATGCTGCCGCAGCTGCAGTGGTCGCCTCCGGCGCCTATGCCAAGGCTGAGGGCAAGAAGCCGCTGGCCCGCGTGGTTGCTGCAGCCGTAGTCGGTGTGCCGCCCGAAATCATGGGCATAGGCCCGGCGCCTGCCATCAAGCTGCTGCTGGAGCGCGCCGGATTGACGCTGGACCAGATCGGTCGCTTTGAAATCAACGAAGCCCAAGGCGCGCAAACCCTGTCGGTAGGCCGCGAACTGGGTCTGGATATGTCCAAGTTGAATGTGAACGGTGGCGCCATTGCGCTGGGCCATCCGCTGGCGGCTACCGGTGTGCGCCTGACCCTCACCCTGGCCCGTGAAATGCAACGTAGCGGTGTGCGCTATGGCGTGTCATCGGCCTGTATCGGTGGCGGTCAAGGTATCGCCCTGTTGCTGGAAAACCCCGAGGCTACGGCCTGATATTCAAGAGACACTGCACTATGCACATTCAAGGAAAAGTTGCGTTGGTCACCGGGGGCGGCTCCGGCCTGGGCGAAGCCACGGCGCGTGAACTGGCCCGTCTGGGCGCCAGCGTCGCGGTGCTGGACATTGACCTGGCCAATGCACAGGCAGTGGCCGACGACATCAACACGCAGTTGCCCGGCAAGGCCTTTGCAGCCCAGTGCGACATCACCAACACGGACAGCTTGCAGGCCGCTCTGGACGCCTCCACCCAAGCCCTGGGACCGGCGCGGATTTTGATGAATATCGCCGGCATTGGCTCGGCCAAACGCGTGGTCGCCAAAGACGGCAGCCCGGCTCCGCTGGAAGATTTCAGCCGCGTCATCAGCGTCAATCTGCTGGGCACCTACAACGCCAGCCGTCTGTTTGCCGCCGCCTGCGCCAAGCTGGACCCGCTGGAAGATGGCGAGCGCGGCGTGATGCTGTTCACCGCCTCCGTGGCCGCCTATGACGGGCAGGTCGGGCAGCAGGCCTACAGCGCGTCCAAGGCCGGCCTGGTGGGCATGACGCTGCCGATGGCACGCGATCTGGCGCAGCATGGCATTCGCGTCTGCACCATTGCGCCGGGCCTGTTTTCCACACCCTTGATGCGCACACTGCCCGAAGCAGTGCAGGCTTCTCTGGCGGCCAGCATCCCCTTTCCGTCCCGCCTGGGCAAACCCGAAGAGTTCGCCCAACTCGCGGCCCATATCGTGACTAACACCCACCTGAACGGCGAAGTGATTCGCCTGGACGGCGCGCTGCGCATGGCGCCACGCTAAGTCTGATTACCAAAGAGCCCCATGAGCAAAACCACGGTTTACGACATCAAAGTGCAGTTCGGCGATTGCGATCCGGCAGGCATCGTTTTCTTTCCCAATTTTTCGAAGTGGATGGATGCATCCTCGCTGCATTTCTTTATGGAGTGTGGCGTGCCACCCTGGCGCGAGTTGCTCAAGACACGCGGCATTGTGGGCACCCCGCTACTGGAGATCAACACCAAATTCCGCCAGCCCGCCACCTATGGCGAGACGCTGCACATCCACACCAGCGTGGTCGAGTGGCGCGCCAAGGTTTTTATTCAAAAGCATGTGGTGATGCGTGGCGATGTCGTGTTGTGCGAAGGCACCGAGACACGTGCCTTTGTGGTTCACCCGCCTGAAGATCCCAGTCGCATCAAGGCCATCCCGGTTCCTGAAGACATCAAGGCCTTGTGCACTTGAGTTGCGCCTCTTGATACATCCCGATTTACCGTTCCCACTAGCCCCAAGACCATTCACAGGAGACAAAAGTATGAAACTCGTCAAATCCCTTATCGCCACCGCCGCCACTTTGGTTGTGTCGGGTGCCGCCCTGGCGGACATCACCATCGGCGTCATTCTGCCGCTGACCGGCCCGGCCTCCGGTCTGGGCATTCCGGTCAACAACCAGATCAAGCTCTGGCCCACCACCATTGGCAGTGAAAAGGTCAAAGTCATCGTGCTGGACGATGCCACCGACCCGACCACCGGCATCAAGGACGCCAAGCGTTTTGTCACCGAAGACAAAGTGGATGTGATCATTGGCTCGGTGGCCACACCGGTTGCTATTCCTGTCGCGGGCATCGCGGCCGAAGCGGAAACTGTTCAGCTCATGTTGTCGCCCGCCGAACTGCCGCCCGGCAAGGACAACTGGACTTTCCGCTTGCCACAAAGCAACACCGTCATGGCCCACGCCATGGTCAACCACATGAAGAAGCTGGGCATCAAGACCGTCGGCTTCCTCGGCTACACCGACGCCTATGGCGAAAGCTGGCTGCGTGACTTCACGCCCGAAGCCGAGAAGAACGGCATCAAGGTCATCGCTACCGAGCGCTTTGCGCGCGCTGATACCAGCGTGACGGCCCAGGCCCTCAAACTGGTGGCCGCCAACCCGGATGCGATGCTGATCGTGGCCTCCGGTAGTGGCGCCGCCATGCCGCACAAGGGCATCGTGGAACGCGACTTCAAAGGCAAGATTTACCAGACCCATGCAGCCGCTTCGCGCGACCTGATGCGCGTCGGTGGCAAGGATGTGGAAGGCGCTTATGTGGTGTCCGGACCGGCAGTGGTGGCCGATCAATTGCCGGACAGCCATCCCTC
>CANFNO010000428.1 GCA_947447845.1 Burkholderiales bacterium
CAGTTGCTCAATGCAGCGCACCGCTTCCAGTTGGCGACTGATTTCCACAGTGCCAAGCCCGCAGGATATTGATATGGCCACTATGCAAGAACCCATTTTGTTGGACCGCCCGGATGCACCGCTGGTCGGCGGTTATGAAGTCATCATCGGCTTCGAAACCCACGCCCAGTTGTCCACCCAATCGAAGATTTTTTCACGTGCTTCCACGGCCTTTGGTGCTGAGCCGAATACGCAAGCCTGCGCCGTGGACTTGGCGCTGCCCGGCACACTGCCCGTCATGAACAAAGGCGCGGTGGAACGTGCCATCCAGTTTGGCCTGGCGGTGAATTCGCATATCGCCGAGCGAAGCGTATTTGCACGCAAAAACTACTTCTACCCCGACCTGCCCAAGGGCTACCAGATCAGCCAGTTTGAAATCCCGGTGGTGCAAGGCGGCAACGTGGAATTTTTCCTGGACGAGAAGAAAATGTCGGTTCGCCTGGTGCGCGCCCACCTGGAAGAAGATGCTGGCAAATCGTTGCATGAAGACTTCATCGGCCAAAGCGGTATTGACCTGAACCGCGCCGGTACACCCTTGCTGGAAATCGTCACTGAGCCCGACATGCGCTCCAGTGCCGAAGCGGTCGCCTACGCCAAAGAGCTACACAAGATCGTGACCTGGATCGGCATTTGCGACGGCAATATGCAAGAGGGCAGTTTCCGCTGTGATGCCAATGTTTCCGTGCGTAAGCCCGGCGGCAAACTGGGCACCCGGCGTGAGATCAAGAACCTGAACAGCTTCAAGTTCATGCAGCAGGCCATCGACTATGAAGTGCGCTGGCAGATCGAACAGATCGAAGACGGCCACAAGATCCAACAAGCCACCGTGTTGTTCAATCCGGATACCGGAGAAACACGCGCCATGCGCACCAAAGAAGATGCCGCCGATTACCGTTATTTTCCCGACCCGGATCTGCCGCCGCTGTGCATTTCGCAAGAGTGGATCAGCAAGGTGCGCAGCGAGATGGCGGAGTTGCCACGCGCCATGGCAGCGCGCTTTGAGCAGGACTACGGTCTGGGTGAATACGACGCCACGAAGCTAACGCAAAGCCTGGCGCTTTCGGCCTATTTTGAGGCGGTGACCAAGGCCTGTGGCCAGGCCAAGCTGGCCAGCAACTGGATTACCGGCGAACTGGCCCGGCGCCTGAACGCGCAGGATTTGTCGATTGACCAGGCACCGGTGCAGGCAGCAACGCTGGGCGCGCTGATCACCCGTATCAGCGACGGGACCATCTCCAACAACGCCGCGCGTCAAGTGATGGATGCCTTGTGGGAGGGTGGCAGCGACAGCGTCGATGCCCTCATCGAGGCCAAGGGTCTCAAGCAAATGAATGACAGTGGCGCACTGGAAAAAATCATTGATGAAGTGATTGCCGCGAACGCCAAAAACGTAGCTGAGTACAAGGGCGGCAACGAGCGCGCGCTCAACGGCTTGGTTGGCCAAATTATGAAAGCCAGCAAAGGCAAGGCCAACCCGCAACAGGTGAACGACTTGCTACGCGCCAAGCTGACCTAAGTCAGCCCGGGCGACCCCCTATTTACTTGGGTTTGCCAGCCAGAGCGGGCGTAGCCGCGCGAGTTCATCGTCAAAGCGCCCGTTCACGCGGCGCACTTCTTCGTCCTGGTCGGCAATGAAGCGTTTTTGAACGGCGACGCTCTGGCTGTTCTCTTCCAATTGGCGGCGCAGATACTCTGGCGCCTTCTTGGGATCTTTCTTGTAGAACTCCATTTCGTCATCGAGTTTCTTGCGCTGCGCTGCCAACTCGTTCAATCGCGTGCCGGCTGCCTTGATTACCGCGCCAATCTGCGCCAATGCCTCGTTGCGCTCTTTGTCGTGCGCTGCTCGGTTGGGGTAGCGTGCAAGCAGTGCCTTGTCACGGCGGCGCTCTTCGGAGAGTCGGTTTTGCTCTTCGAGTTCCTGCTTTTCTTTGGCTTCCTGCGCGGCCCGCTCGACAGCGGTGAGGGTCGGTCCAATTTTTTGCTTGAGAGTGCCGCTGGGATTGAGCAGTTTTTGCTCACGGTCGATGCACTCTGGAATGGGCCTGTCCGAGGTGAGTTTGCGCCCCTGCGCATCCACACAGGTGTAGATACCTTGAACCGGCGCATTTTGTGCAGAAACCGCACCTGCCAAGGCCAGCATTCCCCATGCCAGCCAGGCCCCCTTCGGCTTTTTCATATTCACCTTTATTCGACTCCGTATCGCTTTCGGTATGCAAGCACGCGCTCGTGATCTTGCGCCGAGGTGGATTTTCCACCTGCCGCCAGATACTGCATCAAATCTGCCAGCTTCGCAATCGCGCAGACCTGCAAGCCCAGTTTGTTTTGTACGTACTGCACTGCACTGTAGGGTACATCCTGGCCGTTTTCGGTGGCCATCTCCTGACGGTCCAACGCAATGCAAACTGCGTGTGGCGTGGCGCCTGCGGCTTCAATAATGGCAATTGACTCGCGTGCGGCGGTGCCTGCAGACATCACGTCATCGACGACCAGCACGCGCCCTTTGAGCGGAGCTCCCACCAGGGTGCCTCCTTCGCCATGGTCCTTGGCCTCTTTGCGGTTGTAGGCAAAGGGGACGTTGCGCCCGCGCCGTGCCAGTTCAACTGAAAGGGCTGCGCCCAGCGGAATGCCTTTGTAGGCAGGGCCGAAGACCATGTCGAATTCGATGCCGCTGGCCAGCAAGCGCAGGGCATAGAATTCGGCCAAACGCAGGAGTTTGGCGCCATCGTCAAACAAGCCCGCGTTGAAGAAGTACGGGCTCATGCGACCCGCCTTGGTCTTGAACTCACCAAAGCGCAGCACCCCGCACTCCACGGCAAATGCCACAAAAGCCTGGGCCAAAGGGTCCGCAACAGCGCCTTGCGCAGGGTCTTGAATCGACATGGGAAATTCCTTGTTTAAGTTAACCAGCCTGAACCTCAACGGCATCCGCTCCGCCACCAGCAAAGGCCTGGAGGCATGGGCTTCACAGACCGCTCCCGATTGTATTTGTGTGCAGGAGATCAAAGCCCAAGCACCGGACCTTGTGGGCAAATTTGAAGAGCTCGCCGGTTTGAAGGGTTACTTTCATCTGGCCGAGAAAAAGGGCTATTCCGGCGTGGGTGTGTACACCCGTCTGGAGCCCAGCGACGTGGTGGTGGGCTACAACTCGCCCGAATTTGACCCGGAAGGCCGTTACGTCGAGTTGCGTTTTGACACGCCCCAGCGCAAGCACTCGATCATCAGCGCCTACTTTCCCAGTGGCTCGTCGGGCGAAGTGAGGCAAGCAGCCAAGTTCCGCTTTCTGGACGAGATGTACCCCTATTTGATGGCGCTCAAGGGTCAGCGCGATTTCATCCTATGCGGCGACATCAATATTGCACACCAGGAAATTGATCTGAAGAACTTCAAAGGCAACCGCAAGAACTCCGGCTTTCTACCTGAAGAGCGCGCCTGGATGACCAAGCTTTTGACGGACGGCGGCATGGTCGATGTGTACCGTCAGTTGGAGCCCACCGCCACCGATGACGCCTACACCTGGTGGAGCAACCGCGGCGAGGCCTATGCCAAGAACGTGGGCTGGCGGTTGGACTACCACTTATCAACGCCAGCCCTGGCAGCCGGGGCGCGCAAGGTGGACATCTATAAAGGCGAGAAGTTTTCCGACCACGCGCCCGTGACGATTGGCTACGACTGGGCGGGCTAAGTGGCGTGAAGCTGGTGATGAGAGTGAATGGCCGTCTGCAAAATGTGCTGTGCGTTGGGGAAATCGAAGCCCTCAACAGCATGCCCGAACATCTCCGAGCGATTGCCAAGGAGTTGGGA
>CANFNO010000429.1 GCA_947447845.1 Burkholderiales bacterium
AGCTGCAGTCTGGGCAAAGCCCGAAGCAGCACAGAGCAGACCAACAGCAATAGCCAACGCGCGAATTTGAGTTTTCATTGAATTTCTTTCTAAGTTATTTGCGGCAATTCACAACATTCTGTGAAGCCTCAACCCATAACGCCTAGAAAAAAATTCGGTTTACAGATCGAAAACCATTCAAGAAAACAAGCCATGCAAATACCAGCGCAAGGCATTGTCAGTGTTGATTTCCTTTTGCTGGGAAGTTTTCAAACGTTCCCGGTAGATCCAGACCAAACCCGCATGCGCACTGCGGGCAACAAAATAATCGCGCAACGCCAACTCCCCTTTCAGCCAACCGGTTTCAAGGCGTTGTGGCCCGGCAAGTAATGTCAAAGGGCCGTGGTACTGGGGGCAATCCTGTTTCACAGCCAGCAATTGCGGCAACGCCAGCAACCAGGTGGGCATCAGCGCAGCATGGGCAGATTGCATCGCGGCATTGTCCTGAACGCGCTTTCCATGCTGCGGCTTCCACGCTTGCCAGGTTTGCATGTCTTCAGGTGCATGCCGGGCTTGAGGTTGCACGCAAAGAATCTGCTCTCGCCCCAGACGCGCACCGAGTCGCTCCAGCATTTGGTGCAGGCTGTCCCCCTTGCGCTGGTCTTCGGGCAACAGACTGAGCGACTCGCCACCCAATGCCTGGGTTTGTAGCGTGCGCAAGCGCAGGTACAACACAGGCGCGGGCAAGGTCACCTGCGCAAGTTGCTCGGCCAACAGGCGCTGCAGGTGCTGCATGTCTTGCGTGGCCTCTGCGGTGCGCAGTTCCATTCGCCCCTGTGCGCCTCCTTGGTGGTGGGCGTCCACATGCAGCGCGTTGGAGCGCCGCGAATCCAATTCCCACAGCAACTCCAGCGACAGCACACCGCGTTGACGCGCGCGCAACCAGACCAGCAGTTGCGCCAGCAAGCGCCGTGCACCAAACAGCAGGGCAGAAGCGTTCTCCACCGCAGCGGACAACTCCAGCGGCGCATCAAAAACCTCCGGCAGAGTGAGCCAGGGGTAAAGCTCAGGGCGCACGCCATAAGCCCGGTCTAGCGCTTCCACCAACTCCGCACCAAAGCGCCGCGCCAGACCGCCACGTGGCAAGTTGCGCAACTGCCCCCAGTTGTTACATCCCAAGCGCATAAGCGTGGGCAAGTGCGCGCGGGCGGCGGCCAAACTGTGCAAAGGCAAGGCGTTTATGGGTGCATCCGGTGCCTGTGCCCACAATCTCCCCAATGCCAGCAAGGCGGTGCTGCCCTGGGCATGGACCAACACAACTGCGGTCGGTCCGGTTTCAAACAGCTGCTGCAGCAAAGCGGCACGCCCGCCAAACAGCCGCTCGCTGCCGGAGACCTCCAGCACCAGCGCAGCCTCCACCCGCGCCACCATGGGCGTGAAGCGCAAGGCCCACCAGGCCAGCGCAGTGTCCACATCCGCCAGCGCACCCGCATCCCCTGCAGGCTCGCCGGGCGGCTTAGTAGCGACTTGAACCGCGATCCAGTGCATGCTGGGCTGCCAAAAGCAAATTGAGAGGGGATGCGCGGGCCCGCACCTGCACCGGCTGCTCCAGCGGTGGCCCCCTGCGTTTGAGCAAAATGATGTCCAGGCCGTCCACACCCTGCTGCGCAGACGCTGAAGTCGACGGCGTAGCCTGTGGCTGCACATGCAGTCGCAGCGTGGCAGGTGAAGCCTCATCCTGAGCCGCTTCAGGGCGCATCACAAACAAGAGCTTGCTGTATTCAGAGGCCGCCATCTGCAGGCGTCGAAGTTGCTCACTGCGGGCCTGTGGCAACCAGGCCAACACGGCATTGACATCGGCACAGCGCAGCCCCTGCTCACAAGCCCATAACCGCGAGGCCACGCTTTGGGTAGTGACCCACAGCATGCGCTGCATAGCCAGCCCTTGGGCCGACAGAGCGGGCGCAAAGGGAAGATGTGGCGCCCCTACCAGCAGCACCGGCCCAAGGCCAGAACGAGCCAGCGCTGGCAAAAGCAAACGCCATTCGCTGTGCACCCCGGGTGGCTGCAAAATTTCAGTTAAAGCCCCGACCGGCCAACCGCCACCGGGTAACTGCGCATCCAGCGCGGCGTCACCCGTGGCCAACACCGGTAACGGTGCGTTTGAGAGCGCGTGCGCGTGCCAGACATCGGCATGGATGGCATCCAGAAAATCCGCAGAGTTACGCGCTAAGGCAGGCATGGCAAGGGTTTGGCTTAAGTACTGTTTTTTTAAACAGTATAAACAGCGACTTCCATTTTGACCAGCTTATTTACTGATCTGAGACAGCAGCAACGGTCCAAAAGAACCCGCTACTCGAAGCAGATAAAACCGTGGCAAAGCCACGCTCCGGGATTTTTACGGCTGTTTAGGCGGCAATTCCAGCCGCAATCCCACCGGCGCCTTGGCATCTGTGGCCAGGGCAATGCGGCGCGGCTCTACCGACTGCAGCATCCAGCCTTCTTCAAGTTTGCTGCCCTCGCGGTAGGGCTTGGGTGGCTTGCCGTCAATTGCGACAAGGGCCACACCTCGGCCAGAACCGGAAGCAATGATGCCGGTCAGGCGGAAGCGGCTGGCCGCATCAGGTTGGGCAGTGGCCTCCACTTGCGCATCGCCCTGCCCCAGCAAACGTGCCACTACGGCGGCATTGGCAGCAGGCAACTCGTCGCGCACCTCGGGCAGGGGCAAGGCGGGTCCGTTGTCGGGTGCAGGCCAGCGCATGATCCAGAACACCACCGTGGCCGCCAGCATCAGAGCGAGCACAAAGGCCGACAGTCGCGGCATCCAGGGTTTGGCGGTGGTCAGTTGCATATTCGCGATTATCATCGTGGAGCACTAGTCCCAATGGGTACCCTCCATGAATTTTGTTTCTGCAATATCCCGCCGCGCCAACCGGGGCTTTACCCTGATCGAGTTGATGGTGGTTTTGGTCATCATCGGCGTATTGGCAGCGCTCATCGTGCCCAATGTGCTGGACCGGGCCGACGACGCCCGCGTCACCGCCGCCAAAACCGATGTTGGCAATCTGATGCAGGCGCTCAAGCTCTACAAACTGGATAACCAGCGCTACCCGACCGGCGCCCAAGGCCTGCAGGCTCTGGTGGCCAAGCCCACGGTTGATCCGATTCCCGCCAACTGGAAACCTTATCTGGACAAGCTGCCCACCGATCCCTGGGGCGGCGCCTACCAATACCTGAACCCGGGCATCAAGGCTGAGGTCGATGTGTTGTCACTGGGCGCCGATGGCAAGCCCGGGGGCGAAGGCAAAGATGCAGATATCGGTAGCTGGCAGTAAGACTTCACGCGCTGCCTCGCCCGCACCGGGCCAGCGCGGCTTTACCTTGCTGGAGTTGTTGGTGGTGGTCAGCATCATCGCGATGGCATCGGCCGGAGTGGCTTTTTCCCTGCGCGACAGCGCCCAAACCCAGACCGAACGCGAAGCCCAGCGCCTGGCCGCCTTGCTGGAGTCGGCCCGTGCCCAGTCGCGCACCCGGGGCGTGGCGGTGATCTGGCGCAGCACGGCGCAAGGCTTCCAATTTGACGGTCTGCCCGCGGGCACCCTACCCGGCAATTGGCTGGACAAGGGCACCACAGTCCCCCTTGGCAGTGCAATGGAGCTGGGGCCAGACCCGATCATCCCGGCCCAATCGGTCACCTTGAACAGCAAACTGCAAGCCGGTGTGGCCTGGCGCGTTGCCAGTGATGGCCTGCGCCCTTTCAGGGTGCAAATGGCGGGTGATGAGAAAAGCAACAGCCCCGCAGGTGACGCACCATGAGACACCAAACCCACTTCGAAAAACGGCGTGGCA
>CANFNO010000430.1 GCA_947447845.1 Burkholderiales bacterium
GCTCTTTTTACCGACTTGCTGAACCCCATGAACTCTTCGCGCTCCCTGGCCCTGATATCGCTGTTTGCCGCCCTGCTGGCGGTGTTTGGCCTGATCCCCAAGATTGACCTGCCACTCGGCGTGCCCATTACGCTGCAAACCCTGGGCGTCATGCTGGCCGGTTGCCTGCTGGGCCCTAAGCGCGCGCTGCAAGCCATGCTGCTGTTCCTGATTGCAGTGGCCCTAGGCCTACCCCTGCTATCGGGTGGACGCGGCGGCCTGGGCGTTTTTATGGCTCCTGCCGCCGGTTACCTGATTGGCTGGCCCTTTGGCGCTCTGGTGACCGGTTGGGCCATGACTACGCTGCCTAACGCCACCCCCAAGAGCGCGGCCATCAGCGCCTTCTTTGCGTCCATCCTGGGCGGTCTGCTGGTGGTGCATGCCATGGGCGTGGTTGGGCTGGTGCGCGTTGCCAATCTGAGTTGGACACAGGCCTTTTTCGGCACGCTGGTATTTGTGCCGGGTGACCTGCTGAAGGCTGCAATCTGTGCCATGGTGGTCCACACCGTGGCCCGCGGTCTGCCCGACTGGAACTTTGGCGGTCGCGCGCTGAAATGACGCCCGCCCAAGCCTCGGGCCTGGTCCACGCGCCGCTGGCTGACTGGGCGCAATCCCGTGGCGAGGCACTGGCACTGCGCAGCGGCAGCCAATCGCTAACCTTTTCCGAGTTGCACGCAGCCGTCACAGCGCGCGCTGCGGCACTCCGGCAAGAACAGGCTCCCGGCACTGTACTGATCGATGGCGCCCTGCCGCTGGTGCAGCGCCTGGTAGATTTTTTAGGGATCATCGCCAGTGGACGCTGCGCTGCCGTGGCAGACCCGGATTGGCCAACCAGCGTTCTAAACAACGTGCAAGCCGCCCTACCCGATGCCGCTTGTGACATGCCAGACGCCCAACCCCTATCGCCGTTTTACGTCGGCTACACCTCGGGCAGCACCGGCATGCCCAAGGGATTCAGGCGAAATCACCAGTCCTGGGCAGAGAGCTTTCGCGTCTGCCTGGAAGAGTTTGGGCCGGATGCAGGGGCCTGCATTCTGGCACCGGGGCGCGACTCGCATTCGCTCTTTCTGTTCGGCATGTTGCTGGGGCTGTGGACCGGCGGTGGCGTGGTGGTGCAGGAGCGTTTTTCAGCCAGCGCTGCGCTGGAGACCTTGCGCAGCGGGCAAACACCCGCGCTCATCACCGCGCCTAGCCAGTTGATCCTGATGCTGGATGTGGCGCGGCACAAATCGCTTGCGCCGATTGAGGCCGTGCGCCTGATCATGATCAGCGGTGCGCGCTGGATGCGCAATCGCACAGCTGAGTTGCGCGCGCTCTTCCCGCGCGCCCGCATCGTTGAGTTTTATGGTGCCTCCGAGACCAGCTTTATCGCCTGGATGGATACGGATGAAACCACGCCGACTGCTGTGGTGGGCCAGCCCTTTGCCAACGTGGAGTTGCAGATACGCGAGGCGCCGGAGCAAGGCTCTGCCGGGCTGATTTACGTGCGCAGCCCGATGCTGTTCATGGACTACGTGGGTGCGCAGACTGATGCAACGGCGGCGCTACGCGACGGCGAATGGCTGTCGGTGCGGGATCTGGGTTCGCTGGATGCACAGGGACGGCTGTGTCTGGCCGGTCGCCAAAACCGCATGATCGTCACCCAGGGCAAGAACCTGTTTGCCGAAGAACTGGAGGCCGTGCTGGAGGCCCACCCGGCCATCGCTTTTGCGTCAGTGCATGGCGTGGAGGACGCGCGGCGCGGTGCCCAGGTGGTCGCCATCATCCAGTGGGCAGACGCTGCAAACTCAACCGTGCCCGGTGTCTTGGAATTGAACGCCTGGTGCAAGCAAAGCCTGGAGGCTTTCAAGGCGCCCAAAAAATTCTATGTGTCACCGACCTGGCCGCGCACCGCCGGTGGCAAGACCGATCACGCCCTTTTGGCGCGCAGCCTGCAGCGAATTGGACTGCCCACCTCTTTGGACTCGCCATGTCTGCATCCCCTGCCCTGATTGCCGCCTGGGTGCGCAGCGCCGTGTCGCCAGTGGGTGGCGCCTTTCGCAGCCTACAAGCGCATGAGATTGGAGCGCCCGTGCTGCAGGCGCTGCTGCAACGCGCAGGACTCAGCCCGCAGGCGGTGGACGCTGTGGTGATCGGCAACGCACTGGGTGCGGGCGGCAACCCAGCGCGCATGCTGGCTTTGGCCGCCGGGTTGCCGGACCGCTGCGCCGCGCTCTCGGTCGATACCCAATGCTGCGCTGGCCTGGATGCCATCGCCACGGCGGTGGGCCTGCTGGCTTCGGGCCAGGCCTCGGTGGTGATTGCGGGCGGCGTGGAAGCCTGGAGCCGCGCCCCCTTGCGCCACACCCGCCCCCTGCACGCTGGCGACGTGCCCGTGGCCTATGAACGTCCCGCCTTTGCACCCGATCCGGCGCGCGACCCGGACTTGCTGGAGTCTGCCGCCGACTATGCAGCGCAACAAGGCATCACCCGTGCGCAGCAAGATGCCTATGCGCTACTCAGCCATCAGCGCGCGCTGCAGCACCAAGACTTCATGTGCCACGAGATCGTTGCGATCAACGGCCCGCAACACGACGCCTACCCGCGTGCGCTCACCGCAGAACGCGCGGCCCGCATGCCAGTGGCAGTGCAGCGCGCGGGCGCGGCCGACTGCGCCGTGAGCACGCTGGCCATTTCCACCAAAGCCGATGGCGCCGCGCTGGTTTTGCTGGCAACACCCCAGGCCTGCAAGGACCTGGGCTTGAACCCGCGCGCCGCGTGGCTGGCCTCGGCTTCCGTCGGTGGTGATCCGCGCACGCCGCTTTTGGCCGCAGATTTGGCGACCCAAACCGCATTGCAGCGTGGCGGTATGCAAAGCGCGGCCGACTTGCAGGCAATCGAATTGCACGATGCGTTTGCAGTGCAGGGCTTGAGCTTTTGTCAGTCGCTGGGCCTGGACCCCACGGCCATCAACCGGCGCGGGGGAGGTCTGGCGCGCGGTCACCCGATTGGCGCCTCGGGGGCCGTCGCATTGGTGCGTCTTCTGGCCGACCTTCAACACGATGAAGTGCCCGGCGCACGCGGCCTTGCCGCAGTGGCAGGTGCCGGGGGTATTGGGGCGGCGGTGCTGGTTGCTCGCCTGTAGACGCGCTGTTACGCGCTTTGGGGCCTGGTCTGTAGCGAATGATGGATGGAATCAAAAGGACAACGTGTTCCGATGCCCCTGTGCCGTGTGGGTAGTTGCTGGCCCAGGGTAACTTCCGGCAAGTCCCGTCTCACTCCAACCGAAGGTCTCCCTTGGGCTTTGGCCTGATTGCAGTCGGCGTGAGAAAAGGGTAGTCTGGATCACCTACTTTTTTTGGAAAGCGAAGCATGCATCGCAGTGCCGTCAAGAGTCTCCGTCAATTCGTACGAATTCCGTTTGCGGCCGATGTCCGCATGAAATTGAAAGATGAAACTTTCACGGTGCAATTGATCGACATTTCGCTCAAAGGCGCCCTGGTTGAATGCGAGACCAGCGACAAGTTCTCGCTGCAAGACCCGTGCCGCCTGTTGCTACCCATGGCGGAGGACGGCAAAGGCATTGTCATGGCGGGTCACGTTGTGCATTTGAAAGACACGCTCGTAGGTATCGAATGCTCAGAGATTGATGTCGCCAGCCTCACCCGTTTACGGCGCCTGATTGAACTGAACTCCGGCGATCCCAGCTTGATGAACCGGGAGATAGCGCAGCTATTTGGCCGGAATTAGCGCGCATTGCGTTAGCGCGTACATACCAAAGTACGCATTCTGAAATGCGGCTCACAGAA